>CBDUUY010000169.1:0-5414 GCA_965370535.1 uncultured bacterium | reverse complement strand
CTAGGTAGCGGATCAGCCAGGCTCCTCCCGGCAGTGTGGCGGCGGTTGCCAGGTCGTCGGGGGTGTCGAGATCGAGTGCGGTCCCGGTGGCGACGATCACCCGGCGTTCGTCACCGGCGAAGGCGGCCAGGTGGCGGGCAAACGACCCCGGTCCGTATCGGAAATCGATGAGGCGGCGTGAGGCCAGCAGGTTGGTGCCGCCGGTGCGAGAGGGGGCCAGCACCGCCGCCCCTTCATCGGCAGCGGCCAGGACCCTTGCCATGTGGTCCGGGGCCAGCAGGGGCAGGTCGCCGTGGGCGATGCACCACACCGCCCCGGCGGTCACCGCGCTCTCGGCTGCAGCGTATGCCGCTCCGTCGAGACCGCCACCGGGGGGTTCGGCCATCACCTCGACACCAAGGCCGTGCGCCCACGCGGCGACGGCAGGGTCGCCGGTCACCACCACCGTCAGGGCTCCACCGGCGGCAGATGCCCGCACCACCCGTTCAGCCGTCTCCCGCATCAACTCCGCCCTGGCCCCCGGCCCCAGGGCTCCCGCCAGCCGGCCTTTGGCCGATGAGAACGGCTTGATCGGGACCGCCACCAATGGTCTCATCGGCGGGTATCGCGGATGGTGATGCAATGTGTCATGGGGCGTGGCCAGCCTAGGAGTAAGGTTTTGCCGGTGGACCGCAAGACAAAGATCATCGCGACGATCGGGCCTGCGACCGGCACCGAGGAGACCATCGGCCGACTGGTAGCCGCCGGGATGGACGTCGCCCGGCTCAACTTCTCTCACGGGGACCAGGAGACCCATCGCCGATGGGCCGCATGGGTGCACGAGGCCGCCGCCGAACAGGGCAGGGCGGTCGCGGTGCTGCAGGACATCCAGGGTCCCCGTATCCGGGTGGGGACCTTCCCCGGGGGGACAGTCGATCTGGTCGATGGCAGTGAGATCACTCTCATCGATGGCGAAGGGGAGGGGGATTCCGGGCGCATCCACGTGGAGCACCTGGCCGATGCACATTTGCAGGTCGGGAGCCGGGTTGTGCTCGCCGACGGGTTGATCCACCTGGAGGTGATCGGCGGCGAAGGCGACCGCTTCCAGGCAAGGGTCGAGGGAGGCGGCGAGTTGCGGGACCGCAAGGGGGCGGCATTCCCGGATGCGGAACTGACTCTGCCGGCGATCACCGACAAGGACCGGGAGGATCTGGCCTTCGGCATCGAGATCGGGGCCGACCTGGTGGCCGCTTCGTTCGTGACCTCCGGGCAGGACATCGATGAGGTGCGCAAGATCGTCGGCGACACGCCGGTTATCGCCAAGATCGAACGGGCGGCTGCCTACCAGCATCTCGACGAGATCCTGGCGGCGGCCAATGGGGCGATGGTCGCCAGGGGCGACCTCGGGGTGGAGCTGGGGTACGAGCATCTGCCTCTGGCCCAGAAGGACATCATCAACCGGACCAACCGTGCCGGGCGCATCTCTATCACCGCAACCGAGATGCTCGAGTCGATGATCTCGTCACGACGCCCCACCCGTGCCGAGGTCGCCGACGTCGCCAACGCCGTGCTGGATGGGACCGATGCTGTGATGCTATCGGCGGAGACGGCCATCGGCCGATACCCGGTGCGGGCGGTCGAGGTGATGGCTGCCCTGTGCAGCGAGATCGAGACCAGTTCCATCTACCACGGTGGGCCGGATGTCGAGTTCGTGCAGTCCGATGCGGGTTTTTCGTCGGCGATAGCCAAGGCATGTTCAGATACCGCCGACAGTCTCGCCCTCGACACGGTGGTGGCTTTCACTGTGAGCGGCGATACCGCCCTGCTGGTGTCGAAGTACCGTCCCGGCGCCCGGATCGTGGCCTTTACGCCGGACGAGCGCACCTATCACCGGATGGCTCTCATGTGGGGGGTGCGGCCCTTGCGTTTTAAGCGGCTCGAATCCACCGACGAGATGATCCTCGCCGCCGAGCGGGTGCTGCGGGAAGAGGGAATCGTGGAGGAGGGGGAATGGGTGGCAATGACCGCCGGCATCCCGCCGAACCAGCGGGCCTCGACCAACATCCTCAAACTGCATGTGATCGGCGGGGGTTCGACCGGTATCCCCGCCGGATAGGGGCCGGGTAGACGAGAGCGGTAGAGTCTCCGCTCATGGGTCAACCGATTCAGGTCCTTTCCAAGACCGTTCTCGAAACGACCGCCATGCTCGCCACCGATCGCGGTGTCACCGGGCAGGATGGCTTCTCCTACTCGCCTTCCGATGATCTTGGTGGCGGCTATCCCGGTCGTCTGGCCGGTGAGATCTTTGCCGCCGACGATGGGGTCGAACACGTCTTCGTGGTGTTCAACCAGGTGGTCGTCCGGCGCGAGGGTGGCTGGGACGATGCAGCACTCGAGAAGATCGCTGCGGTGGTCAACCGGTTCTTCGTCTTCTACGACGAAGCGGGCTCTTAGGGGTCGGGGGGCGGTTCCTCGGGCGCAGTCCACCGGCACATGGTGATGGTGACGGTTTTGCCTGGTGCCAGGAAACCGTCGGTGGGGTTCTGGTTGATGACCCTGTCGTTCGTGTCTTCGGTGCAATCGGGACCATTGCCTACCTCGTTGACGTTGGCTTCCCAGCCGCCATTCTCGATCAGGCCGATAGCAGTGCCCTCGGTCTTGTTGAAGAGATCTGGCACGCCGGCGGGGCACGCGGCCATGTGGTCCTTGTGGTCCTCCGGCAGCATGCAGGGGTGCACGTCGAGCACGCGGGGGAACGGGGAATAGGTCCACACCCAGGTCCCGGTGGTCTGCTCGCCGTCGGGATAGGTGATGTAGCGGAACACGGTCACCGTCCAACCGGCGGCGCCCGACTTGGTCTCGACGGGTTCCTCGGCGGGGTCTATGTCCTCGTTCGCCTCGAGTCGGTCGAACGGGTCCGCCCAGTTGCGGCGGTCGGAGAGGCCGGCTTCGACTTCCAGGCCTCCGTTGTTGCCGTAGAAGCGCACCGTGACGCTGGTGTTGTCGGCGTCGGTGTCGATGAGGATGGCGCTATCGGTGTTGTTGCGGAACACGACATCGGGGGTGGGGAACCCGAGGGTCGCCTCCCTGCCCTCCGGGTAGCGGCTGAAGTGGAGGGTGTGGGGGGTGTGGCTGATGTCTTCGACGCCCGAGAAGAACACCGCGTTGTACAGGGTCGTGGCGAACTGGCTGACCCCGCCACCGATATTGGCCGGGTGGTCGCAGCACTGAACGACGTCACCGATGATGGCCCCTGCCCTGAGGTAGCCGTCTTCGAGGGTGCGTTGGCCCACGTAGTCGTTGAGCGAGAAGGTCTCGCCCGGCATGACCAGGGCGCCGTCGGTCTCCTCGGCGATCCGCTTGATGTTGTTGATCCGGTTGAGGTTCGTCTGATCGCCACAGCATGGGTAGTAGGTGACGGCCCGGTAGAGCAAGCCGTCCACACCCAGACCCTCGGCTTCGGCAGTGGTGAGGTCGGGTTCCTCGCCCTCCTCGAAGGGGAACACCCCTGCCTTGGTGGCCGACCTGGCCGCTTGCATCACGGCGGGGGCAACTCCGACGTCGTCGATGATCAGGGCGCTGCGGCCCGGGATGATCGTGATCTGCTCGTCGTGCCTGGCGATGATCTGTGCGTCGAAAGGCTCCTGTTCGATCTCACCGCGGATTCCGAGCAGGTAGGTGAGCAGCGGATCGGGGTCGAAGTACAACTCGACCTCATCGGTGTCTGGACTGACCAGGCGGGCCCGCAGGGAATCCTCCAGGAGGCTCTGGTCGATCCTGACGGCGATCGGCGGGGTCAACCAGGAGAGGGTGATCGGGCTGTCGATCAGGCCGGCGGCTTCCTCTTCGATATTTGCGACGATCGCATCGAGTTCGGCACTGGTACGGAGTGGTGTGATCACCCTGGTGGGCAGCGTGATCGGGTTGCGGTCGAAGTCCACCAGGGCTGCGGCCACCAGGGCGGCCGACTCTTCGTTGTCGATCCCCAACCCGGTCTTGGGGTATGCCGCCCTGACCTGGCCGTCCACGACCTCGATGCCGCCCTCATAGGCCGGATTGTCGATGCTCTCGACGACCCAGCGGTCGAGCACCTCGTCGAGGGCTTGCCTGCTGAATCCGGTCACCAGGGCCACCGGGGCCGGGTCCTCACCGGTGAGGTTTCCCAGCCACCAACCGAACTGGCCGGTCACCCCGCCTTCCCGGCCGTTGGTCATGGCCTCGGCGAGCATCTGATCCACATCGATGCTGAAACCGACCTCAGAGGGGAGCAGGGTGAAGGTCTTGCCTGCCACCTCGACGGTGATCGGCACGGAGGACAACTCGGCTTCGAGATCGAGCAGTGCCTGGTGGGCCTCGTCTTCGGAGAGACCACCCAATTGGGCGCCGGACGCAGACACGGTCCCCAGGACTTCACCCCCGTTGGACACCCGGTCCATGGCAAATACCACCGAAGCCCACACGATGACGGTGATGGGCACGGCGACGGCGATGAGGGTGATGCGAAGTTGTCGTGGCATTGAATGGGGTGTCGTGGACCGGGCGGCATTGTACCCAGCACGGTGGAATGTGGGTTCGGGTTGGGTGCCCCGCCCTAGCATCGGCCCATGCCGGTCGATCCGCCGATCCCGTTCCCGGAGGTGCGCCCCGGTGAGCCTCTCGTCATCTCGGGCACCACGTTTGTCGCCTTCGAGCGGTGCCCGGAGCAGGCCGGAGGGCGATTGCGCGGCATCTACGGTCCCGAGTCGCGGGCCTCGTTCGTCGGGGGCCTGGCCCACCGGGTGTTCGCCAGGCACTTGAGGGAGGGGCCGATCGAAGCCGGACGGTTCGGTGGGGTGTGCCGTGAGGAGATCGGGGCATCCATGAACCCGAAACTGGTGGCGCTGGGCCTGAAACCGAGCGCACTGGGGCAGATCGTGGATGAGGTCGGCGCCCTCTACCAACGATTCCGCACCCTGGGGGCGGACGGATTCGAGGGTGCCGAGGTGGCGCTGGATTCGGAGCCTTCCGAGGGCCTGACCTTGCGGGGCGTCATCGACGCCGTGTTCGGAGGCGGTGAGACCGGCACCCGTCTGATCGATTGGAAGACCGGCGGCCTCGGCGACCCGGAACCACAACTGGGTTTCTACTCCCTGCTGTGGGCCCTGGAGAGAGACGAGATCCCCGGCAAGGTCGAGGCCGTCTCGGTATCCAGCGGTGAGCGCTACGAGGAGGTCCCCACCCGGGCCGGGGTCATCGAGATAGCCGGGCGGGTAGCTGCGGCGGTGGACGACCTGCGGGAATCCTGGGACACCGGCAAGCCGCTGTCCCGTGTCGCCGGCCCCTGGTGCCGTTGGTGCCCGCTGTTGGACGAGTGCAGCGAGGGCCGGGCGGCCAAGGCTCTGCTGGACGCTTAGAACGTGTCTGAAAAGGGATGTTGGCAAATCCGCGGGATGATC
>CBDUUY010000168.1:0-5437 GCA_965370535.1 uncultured bacterium | reverse complement strand
GACACTCGATGTATGGGCGCCTCTGCCGCCGTCGTCCGCTCCGCAGCAATAGGACACGGCCCCCGCGGGGGCCGTTTCTCTGTGGAGGTGCGGGGAGTCGAACCCCGGTCCTCTGAGGCTTCCACGCCGGCATCTCCGAGCGCAGCCGATAGCGAGTTTGTCGGGCGTCGGGACTCTATCGGCGAGTTCCCCGCCGCCGTATCCGGAATTGGCTTGGCCCACCGGTCCCGAAACCCCGGCGGGGGCATCCCCCAAGATGACGCTCGTTCGATCGGGGAGGGAACCCAACCGGCGAACGGGCTGCGTTAGTTAGGCAGCCAGTGCCATGTCGTTGTCGGCACTCATAGTTTGTCCCGGCTCTTTAACGAGGACTCCGGGGACCTCGGCTCGCTTCCGGCGCTTCGACCCTCAAAGTCGAAACCATGTCACCCCCATGGGTGTGCACACATCTGTGTGCTCTTCCACTGTATAACGTCGGTGCGCCCAAGGTGATTCCTGAGGCCTGGCCCGAGTCAGTCCAGACTCCGATAGCGCATCGCCCGTTCCATCTCGCGGTCGGCCTGTTTGCGCTTCAGGGTCTCCCGCTTGTCGTAGCGGTCCTTGCCCCTGGCAAGGCCGACTTCGAGCTTGGCCTTGCCGTCCTTGAAATACATCTTGATCGGGATGAGAGTGCGGCCCTTCTCGGCAATCTGACTGCGGATCTTGCCGATCTCGTGGCGGTGCAGCAGCAGCTTCCGGGTGCGTTCCGGATCGTGGCCTCCACCCCTCGAGAAGGAGTAGGGGCTGATGTGGCACCCGATCAGCCAGGCCTCGTCGTCCTTGATGATCGCATAAGCGTCCTTCAGGTTGACCCGGCCGCCCCTGAGGCTCTTCACCTCGCTGCCGAGCAGCACCAGACCCGCCTCGAAGGTCTCGAAGATCTCGTAGTCGAAGCGTGCCCTGCGACTGGTGGCGATCGTCTTGATACTCATCACATGTAAGGGGCAGGATCCACCGGGCTGCCGTTGATACGAACCTCAAAATGGAGGTGGCAGCCGGTTGAGACGCCGGTGGTGCCGATCCAGCCGATCACATCCCCGGCGTTCACCGTGGCACCGTATCCGGCGCCGAGGCTGCTCTGATGGCCGTACAGGGTGCTCATGCCGCCGCCGTGGTCGATGATGGTCGCGTTGCCGTATCCGCCCTTCCAGCCGGAGAAGATGACGCTGCCCGATTCGGCGGCATAGATCGAGGCGCCGCAGGCGGCGTTCATGTCCCACCCGGTGTGGAGCCGGCGGTCCCCGTAGATCGGGTGGATACGGTAGCCGTAGGGGGAAGACACGGCCCCCGGTACCGGCCTCCACAGGGCCCCCGGACGGCTGCCCCCCTGCCCCGACTGCTGCAGGATCAACTGCTCGATCTGGGCCTGTTCACGTTCCAGGACGTCGATCTCACCCTCGATAAAGGCGATCTCGTCCTCCAACTCGGCCAGCTGCCCCTGCTGAATCGCCAATGCGGCAGCGACTTCGGCACTGCGGGTCTCGACCAGTTCGGCGACCGCGACCCGCTCGTCGCGCTCAAACTCCAGGAACTCGGCCTCCTCCCCCAGAGCGAGCTGCTCGGTGGCGAGCCGCTGCATCTCGAGATCCTCCTGAGCCCCCAGGTTCTCGAGTGCCCCGATCGTGCGATCGGCTCCTGCCTGTGCCCTGGATGCGTAGACGAGACCGATGCTGACCTTGCCGAGATCCTCCGCCCGGAAGATCGCCAGAGTCGAACCGGACTCCCCGTGCATGTACAACTCGACGGCGCGCTCCACAGCAGCAGACTTGATATCGGTGATATCGGAGCGGATCCCATCGATGCGCTCCACCCGCCGGGTCATGACGTCGGAGATCTCGAGCATCCGGAACTCAGCGAGAGCGATCTGCCGGTTCGATTCGTCCAGCAGCGCCTGAGCCGACTCGAGATCGGCAATCAGCACTTCCAGCGCTGCACCGGTGTCGAGGATCTGATTGACCAGATCGGTCCGCTCGGCCCGCACTCCCCCGACCATGGCCTCGAGTTCCCTCGCCCCGGCGGCAGCCTCGCGGAGATCGTCTTGAAGATCGGCTGAGGCGGGGAGGACCGTGCCCAGCAGCAGCACCCACACGATTGCGGCGATAGTCCCGATGCGCCGCACGATCAGTCCCGCAGGAATCCCCACATGCCGACGGCACTCCCGATCAGCCCGGCGAGCGAACCGAACACGACCATGACGAGCGCCCACTGCACGCGGAACATCAAGGTGACGTCGACCACGATCCAATCGGGGAATGCGTCGAAGTGAGGAACGACCTGCTGGTAGCCGAGTAACACCACGAAGACCGCCAGAACCGATCCCACCATGCCTTCGATCATGCCCTCGAACAGGAAGGGGATACGGATGAACCAGTTGCCGGCGCCCACCAGCTTCATGATGCTGATCTCATCCCGCCTGGCATAGATGGCCATCCGGATGGTATTGGCGATCAACACGACCGCTGCGCCTCCGAGGAAGACGGCGAAGATAACGGTTCCGGCTTGCAGGAGGCCGGAGAGCGTCACCATGTTGTCGATCGCCTCATCGGCACTCGATACCTCGCGCACCCCGGCGATCACCGCCAGACGGTCTCCGATGGCTCCGTAGTCGGCGGCCTCGGTGGGCTTCATCCGCAGCGAGGCCGGAAGTGTCGACGGATCCTCTTCGACCACCTCGATCAGCGAAGGCTGGTCGGCGAACAGTTCGCGGAACTCCTCCAGCGCCTGGGACTTGCTGAAGAACGAAGCCGAATCCACCTCGTCCCACGACTGGATCTCGACACGGAGCGCCTCGATGTCTTCGAAGGAGAGATCATCGGTGAGGAAAGCGATCACCCGGATGTCGTCGTCCCAATAGGCGGTGTTGTTGTTGACCACCTCGCGCAGGACGATGGCGACGAACACCATCGTCAGCGTGATCCAGACGGCCAATACCGCGCTGACGACCACCAGGGAATTGCGCCGCAGGTTAGAGATCGCCTGCCCGAAGAGATACTGCAAGCGCATGACTAGGTCACCGCCGGTTGGTCGCCGGTCTCATAACTCCCGCGGCTCTGGTCCCGGACCACCGCACCCCGTTCGAGAGCCACCACCCGCCGCCGCATCGCGTCGACGATGGCGTGGTCGTGGGTGGCCATCACCACCGTGGTGCCGGTGCGATTGATCCTGTCCAGCAACCGCATGATCCCCACGGAGGTGCCCGGGTCGAGGTTCCCTGTCGGCTCATCGGCCAGCAAGATCAGGGGGCGGTTGACGAAAGCCCTGGCGATCGACACCCGCTGCTGCTCGCCACCGGACAGTTGCTGAGGCAGCCGGTCGGCCTTGGTGGACAATCCCACCAGGCGCAGCACCTGAGGCACCTGCGATTGCACAACGTGCTTGGGGCGCCCGATCACCTCGAGGGCGAACGCCACATTCTCGAACACCGTCTTACTGGGGAGCAGTTTGAAGTCCTGGAACACCGTCCCCACCGAGCGGCGCAGCAGAGGCACCTTCCACGACGGCATCTTGGTGACGTGCTTGCCTGCCACCCAGATGTCTCCCTGGGTGGGCAGTTCCTGGCGCAGTATCAACCGGATCAGCGTGGATTTGCCGGAGCCCGACGGCCCCACCAGGAACACGAACTCGCCCTTGGGTATGTTGAGCGACACCCCGCGTACGGCGACGGTTCCACCGTCGTACGTCTTGGTGACATCCTCGACTCTGATCATGCAGCAACGCCTCTTGTGCGGTCGGAGGGGCGGGCGGCACTCCGGCGCTTCGCCGCCCGAGGCGCAGGTTAGTAGTCGTTGTCCTGTAGCCAGCGCATTGACTAGGTCTACTAGACCCCGGCGCGTCGCCAATGGAGATAGGCGTCCACGAAGCGGTCCAGGTCTCCGTCGAGCACGGCCTGGATGTTGCCTACCTCCACATCGGTGCGCAGATCCTTGACCATCTGATACGGCTGCATCACATAGGAGCGGATCTGCCGTCCCCACCCTGCCTCCGTCTGCTCACCCCGGATCTCATCGAGTTCCGCCCGCCGGTCCTGCCGGGCTTTATCGGCCAGCCGGGAGGCCAGCAGTGCCATCGCCCGATTCTTGTTCTGCAACTGGGACCGCTCCGCCTGGCAGGCCACCACGATCTTGGTGGGCATGTGGGTGATCCGCACCGCCGAGTCGGTGACGTTGACGTGCTGGCCACCGGCCCCCGATGATCGGAAAGTCTCGATACGCAGGTCGTCTGCGTCGATCTCGATCTCGGTCTCCTCGACCTCGGGGATCACGTCCACCCCGGCGAAGGAAGTGTGGCGGCGGGAGGCAGCGTCAAAGGGACTGATCCGCACCAGACGATGCACACCTCTCTCGGATTCCAGGTTTCCATAGGCGTGATCGCCCCGCACGGTGACCGTGGCCGACCGGATGCCCGCCTCCTCGGCCTCGAGCACCTCGTCCACTTCGAACTGAAACCCTCGCCGTTCGAAGTAGCGCAGGTACATACGCAGCATCATCTCGGCCCAATCGGCGGCGTCCACTCCCCCGGCCCCGGCGTGCACGCTGAAAATCGCCGCGCTGTCGTCGTATTCCCCGAAGTACAGGCTCTCTCTCTCGAGATCCTTCAACTCGGTGTCGATGGCTGCCAACTCGGCCGCCACATCGGCAGCTGCCGAGGGATCCGATTCCTCATTTGCCAATTCGAGCAGCACCTCGGCATCGTCGAGCGACGACTCCAGGCGCACCACCTTTGCGATGATCTGCTCGTGGGAGGCGAGTCGTTTCGTCACCCGCAATGCCCGCTCCCGGTCATCCCACAGATCGGGGGCCGACGCCTGCTCACGCAGCGTCTCTACCTCATCGAGTTTGGAATCGACGTCAAAGGAACCTCCTGGCGTCGCCGAGGCGGGCCCGGAGTCCCTTGATGACCGAACGGGGATCCTGATCCATAGCGAAAGCGAGGGTAGCGGCCAAAGACGGCAGGACCGCCGATGGTGCCGGCTGCGCCCGGCCGGGGCACTAACTTGGGGAGTGCAGCAGGTTGGGTGAGACCCCGGCACCGGCATGGAGGGCCCATATGAAGCGTGCGGCGCTGATCATCACGCTTGCATCCGTCGCCATCTGGGCGGTGCTGGCAGTGGTGGCACTCCTCGGAGGCGGCTTTGGCGAGACCCAGAGGAAGATCGTCACCTCTTCGATGTTGGTGACTGCGGGTGCCATCGTCGCAATGGGCTGTGCGATACCGCTCCACTCAGGCCGCCTCAGCCTGCTCCCCTACGCCGGTATCGCAGCATCGGTGGGTGGCTTCGGGTTGATGACACTCGGCGTATGGGCAGACACCAGTTGGGACATCGCTCTCAAGGTCGCCATCTCGCTGGTGATCGTGGCGGTGGCGATCGGAGCGATCGGACTCATCGATGCCGCCCGCC
>CBDUUY010000167.1:0-5438 GCA_965370535.1 uncultured bacterium | reverse complement strand
TCGAGCGCTGCCACGATGGCCGACGCAAGGATGTCGTATCCGATCGCCTTCGGGTGGATGTCGGGCGGATCGTCCAGCATGTGGGTCGTGGCCGCAGTAGTTCCCACCATTGGTGTGAAGCCGTCGGCCACCAGGATGTCGAACGGTTCGGCGGCGGCTGCGGCGAGATCATTGAATTCGTCGAGGATGAGGTTGCTGCTGATCTCGAAGCCGACTCCGGTGCCGAATCCCAGGCTGAAGGGGTTGTAGGCCCGGAGGAAGACGATGGTGGCTTGGGGGGCGGCCTCTCGCAGGCGCCCGAAGATCACCTCGATGTTGGCGGCATAGGCGGCCCGGCTGCTCTCTATGCGATCCCGGCAGAGAGGGTCATCGAGATCCTCGCTGCAATCGGCGGAACCCAGGTGCCCGAGCAGGTCGTTGGCTCCGATGTCGATGGTGACATAGGGCACAGGGTGGGTCTCGATGAAGGCGATCGCATCCTGCAACTGGTCCCCCCGGATCAGTGTTCCACTGGTCTCCCCGGAGATGCCGTAGTTGCGCAACCCGTAGATGGCGCCGTCTTCCTGCTGCAGCCAGTTGTGCAGGCGGGACACATAGCCGTTGCGGGGTTGGGCCACGCCCACGTTGGCGGCCAGCGAATCGCCGAGGGCAACGTAGTAGGTGTCACCCTCGGCGGTGATCCCGTTGACGACGCCCTGCTCGAGTTGGAACTCCGGTTGGTCGGGAACCGATGCCGCTGCTGCGGCCTGCGCCCGTATCCCGGCCAGCAGTGTCTCGGAGGTGATCACCGTGTCTGTGGAGTGGACGCCGGTGATGACGATGCGATCGTTGCCGATCGTGATCGATTGGACCTCGGCCTGGTTCTCCGAGAGCAACTCGTTGACGTCGGTCACCTGTTCGAGGAGGCCGTCTATCGCCTCTTCCATGGCGGTCTGGCCCATCGATGGGAGGTTGAGGGCGCCCATCTCGAGCGAGACCACATCGACCTGCACCGCTCCGGCAACGATCGTGGTCTCGACCGTTCCCTTCACCGTCATGTCGCCGCTCTTGAATTCACCGAGGAAGTCGATGCGTCCCACGCCCTCGGTGCCGGTGTCGGAGATGTCGATGGTGATCTTCCGCAACGGGGCGTCGGCGTCTACCAGGCCGTCCTGGACGACTGCGGTTATCTCGGTCTCGTGCAGTTCCAGGCGGAAGCCGGCCTCGCCCAACGCCACGCTCAACCCCTGCTCGGCGCTGGCGAGCAGGGAGGCGTCGGCCGGATCGGCGGGTCCCTCGGTCGTGCTCAGCGCCGAGACGATCTTCATCGCCTGGTCGGTGATGAAGTACCCGCCTCCGATGAGGGCGGCCACCTGGACGAGCACTACAAGAGGCAATACGGGTCGGGGAACAGCGGCGACCGCGATGAAGGTCAGGGCTATCCAGGAGGCCAGAGCGATGGCCGCCTGTACCTCTCCCAGGGTGAAGAGCACGATTACACCGACGACCAGGGCCGCCGGAAGCCCGAAGAGCACGGTGAGGATCTTCACCCTTGCACCCTACGGGCCTGCGGCCCGATCGTCGGCGTCATCGTGTTGTCTGGGCCTCTGCTATTCGTCGTCGTCGGGCAGTGCCGTCGCTTCGTCGCCCCCTGCGGAGGCCGTTGCGTCGGCTTCCGGTGGAGCGGGTGCCTGTCCGGCTGCGGGGACCGCTGCCGGGGCGGCCTCCTTCGGCTTGCGGGCCGGAGCCACATAGGCCCAGACCACGCCGAGCACGATGCCTGCAACGGTGACGATCACCGCTCTGGTGATCACCCCGCCGAGCGTGTCGAACCCGAAGGTGGCGAACTCGAACTGGAGGAAATACCAGACGGCCAATCCCAACAGCAGCCCGTACAGGGCACCGCGGATTGGATACCGCTTCGTGTGTGTCTCGGCCATGGTCATGCCCTCCACGACATCGCCGGTCGGACGTTGAACAACAGGCCTGCGAACCCCGCTGCTGCGAGGATCGATGCGACGGCGGTGGCCGCCATCGGAGGCCCGCTGCCCACGAACTTGGTCCAGCCTTCGCCGTAACAGAACTCGGCGTTACCGGCCAGGGCCTCGATCGACTCCCGGTCGTAGTTGTCGGGAAGCCGCTTGCCACTCGGGTCGCCTTCGGCGAAGAGGTCGATGATCGCCCCCTTGGCCTTGACCTTGGCATTCAGTTCGGTCAGATCGACGGGTCCGGCATTGACGTCACCCAAGATATCTCCCAGGTCGACAAGGCCGGCGTTGCGGTTCTTGTCCAGTTGGTTGGGGTCGCCGCCGCGATCGGCGGAGATACCCATGATCGAGATCGTCCACGAGTGGTCGTGGAACGCCGGGTTGGAATCTCCGTAGTCCACACCGGCGATCTCACCTGCCTGGGAGAACCCGGGCACGTCCCTGGTGAAACCCCAGTAGACCACCACTCCGGCGGGGTCGATGAGGAACGGATTGCCGGCCGTCATCGCCTGGTCACCGGTGTAGGCATCAATTGCGGGTTGGCCGTCGCCGCGGTCGATCATCGCGTCGAGAGACATACCGGCGTCGTCGTACGAGATCGCCAATCCGCCGCACGGGCCGACGAGTGCGGACCCGTCGTCGTCGAGGTCGAAATTGGGGATCTGGTTCACGATGAGCCGTTCGAAGTCCTCCGGCGTACGTTCGCCGACCTGCTCGTCCCAGATACCTGCGAAGCCCTCTGCCAGCTCGCCCAGGTCGGGTATGCCGTCGCCGTTGAGATCGACGAACCCTTCCCCTCTGGTGATGAATTCGGTCACATCGATGACCGCCACACCATCCTCCTGGGCGAGGGCGGGGCCTCCAGTCATAACCATCAACACTCCAAGAGCAAGGAGTGCCCGTACAAATCGGCTCATGCGCCTCCCCCAACGTTGCTTGTACGGGAGGCTAACGGGGAGACCGGAATTCTGCCCGCGGAGAGGGGGCCTCCCTCAGCCGATGTCGTCGTACTCCGGAGCATCCTCATAGACGACATCGAGGCGGTGGTTGCAGTCCTCACAGGCGAAGACGACAACATCGCCGGGCAGGAAGCCCACATCCGGCGGGGGGTACGACACGCAGTGCGCCACACCTCCACACTCGACGCAGACGATTGTGTCGGGGACCTCGACCTCGGGCTGGTTCATGTCTGTACCTCCACGAGGGGTATCTCGAAGCCTACGGCGGCGCCGCCGTGCTTGTTGACCCTCGCCCAGACCCGGCCTCCGTGCTCTCCGACGATGTGTTCGACGATGGCGAGGCCCAGGCCGGAGCCCGGCAGTGTTCGGGCGGCGTCGGCACGGTAGAAGCGGTCGAAGACCCTATCGAGGTCGCCGGCGTCGATGCCGGGCCCCCGGTCGAGCACCTCGATTCGGCCGCCTTCCAATCTCACCTCTATCGGAGTCTCGGCCGGGCTCCATTTGTCGGCGTTGTCGAGAAGATTGGCGATCGCCCTGGCGATGCGGGCCGGGCGGACCGCAGCCACCCCGGCCGACCCCGTCACCGTGTACTGCCTGCTGCTGCGGCGTGCTGCCCGGTCCACGATCTCCCTGGTGATGTCGCCGAGGTCGGTCTCGACGAGGGGTTGGCCGGCGCTGCCGGCGTCGCCCGCCAGTTCGATCACCTCCGTCACCAGGGCCGACAACTCCTCGATCTCGTAGGACACGTCGGACATCACCTCGGCGCGTTGGGCGGCATCCATGCCGCGGTTGCGGGCCAGCACTTCCACATTGGTGCGCAGACTGGTCAGCGGGGTCCGCAGCTCGTGGCCGGCATCATCGACCAGTCGGCGTTGCTGGCGCCGCGAGGTGGCCAGCGCCGAAAGCATGCTGTTGAAGGCGGCGGCCAGTCTCCCCACCTCGTCGGTGCCGCCCTCCGGAATAGGAGCCTCCAGGTCGCCGGTGGCGGCGACGTGCTCGGCGGCGTCTGTGAGTCGTCCGACGGGGGACAGTGCCCTGCGGGCGACGAACCAGGCGCCGATTGCAGCCAGCAGCACCCCTGCGATCCCTATCAGCCACAGGCGGAGCCGCAGGTCGGCGAGGAGTCGATCGGTGGCGGTGACATCCCTGGCCGTTTGGACGACGAGGCCATCGGGTCCCGGAGCGGTGATCATCCGGTATTGCGTGCCATCCACGGGGACGTCCACGAATGTAGTGCCGCCGGCCCGAGCGGTCTCGAGAGCGATGTCATCGACCGGAAGTGCGACGCCTCCGATGAACGAGGAGACCGTCCCGCTCTCATCCACCAACTGCACCACGGTGTCGAACCGGGCCATCTCGCGGAAGGGGCCGCGTTCGCCGAAGACGGAGGGGAACTGTTTGAGCAACTCGGAGATGTCCGATTCCGGCCCCGCGAAATGCTGGCCGATCGATCCCCGTTCGCTCAGGAACACGTCGATCTCTTCCCGCGCCTCGTCGGCAGTCGATGTGTAGGAGATCCACGACACCGCCGCCACCGCAGTCGCCACCACCAGGGCGATGAACAGGGTCAGTCGCTGACGAAGGCTCATGCCTCGCGCACCACGTACCCGACTCCACGCACGGTGTGAAGCAGGCGGGGTTCGTCGCCGACTTCGGTCTTGCGGCGCAGGTACCCGACGTAGACATCCAACGGGTTCGAGGTGGTCTCGAAGTCGTAGCCCCAGATGCGCTCGTAGATGACATGGCGGGCCATGACGATGCGGGCGTTGAGCATCAGCAACTCGAGGAGGTCGAACTCGGTCTTGGTCAGTTCGACGAGGCGGTCGCCACGCCGTACCTCTCGAGCGTCGGGGTCGAGGGTGAGGTCGGCCACCCGGAGGATCCCGCCGTCTCCCGACGGCCCGGTGCGGCGCAGCAGGGCCCGCAACCGGGCCAGCAGTTCTTCGAGGGCGAATGGTTTCACCAGGTAGTCGTCGGCACCTGCATCCAACCCGGCGACCCTGTCGGACAACCCATGGCGGGCGGTCAGCATCAGGATCGGTGTGCGGTCACCAGCCGCCCTCAGGCGTTTGCAGACGGTCAACCCATCGACGCCCGGCATCATCAGATCCAGAACGATGGCGTCGGGCGGATCGGAGGCAGCCGAGGCGAGAGCGGCGCTCCCATCCACGGCCGCCGACACCTCATAACCTTCGAACCGCAGGGCGCGTTCGACGGAACGGCGCACCTGCTCGTCGTCTTCGGCGATGAGGATTCTGGGATTGGGGCTGGAAGCCATCGTTGTCCTCCGGGACTGCACGGAGCGTACCGGTGGCGGGTGAGAGAGCCGTGAGAAGCCGGTGAGAAGGTGGTGAGACGGGTTCTCAGGCGTTTCTCATCTCGGTCTCATCGCTTCTTAACGGGACCCGGCGATGCTGGGCGCGTTATCTGGAAAGGAACTCACATGAAGAGACGCATCACCGCCCTGGTGCTGCTCCTGGCTCTGGCCGCGGCCGCCTGCGGTTCGGACTCG
>CBDUUY010000166.1:0-5464 GCA_965370535.1 uncultured bacterium | reverse complement strand
ACGAACAGCAGGTCGTCCTCGATCGCCTCCGATGTGAGCCACGAGGCGGCGCCCAGCACGAGGACGACGAGAATGATCGTCGCCATCACGCCCCGCTGCAGCCAACGCCGGGCCCGTTTGGTGACCATGAGAGCGCAAATCGTACCTGTGAGCCGCAACTGAGCCCCCGACACCCCCTGAGGACGACCGGGCCCGGGTGAGGCCGGTTCAGCTCCCGCTGAAGCCCGGCTCCCGTTTCTCGAGGAACGCCGCAACGCCTTCCGCTGCGTCCCCGGTGCCAAACGACTCGTTGAAGGCGGAGGTCTCCAGCGCCAGCGCCTCGTCAACGGCCAGGCCCCAACCCTCGTTGATCGAGCGTTTTGCAGCCCCGATGGCAACTGTCGCCCCCGAAGCCAGTGTCCCGGCGTATTCCATCGACGCAGCGGCGAGATCGTCGGGGGGCAAGACTCTGTCGGCCAAGCCGATGTCGAGTGCTTCGGCTGCAGAGACGAACCGGCCCGAGTAGATCATGTCCCTGGCCTTTGCGGGGCCGACCAGACGGGTGAGCCGCACTGTTCCACCGGCACCGGGGATGATCCCCAGTTTGATCTCGGGTTGGCCGACGGTGGCATCCTCTGCCAGGAACCGGAAGTCGCAGCCCATGGCCAATTCCAGGCCACCGCCGAGGGCGTACCCGCGAATGGCGGCGATCACCGGCTTCGGCAGCAACTCCAGGTACCGCACCACCTCCGACAGGCGGCCGGCCAGAGCATCCTCTCCCCCGGATTCCATCGCCGCCTTGAACTCGGAGATATCGGCTCCGGCGGCGAAGTGGGGACTGCCGGTGACTATCACGGCCCGCACCGCAGGGTCGGCCGCCAGGGTGATCGCCGCATCGATGTCGGCCGCAAGTGCGGCGGACAGGGCGTTGACGGGCGGGTGGTTGAGGGTGATCAGGGCGACGGGGCCCTGCAACTCGAAATCGGCGTAACTCACAAATCCTCCAGGACGGTTACGCCGAGGCTACCGAGCCGGAGGGGCCCCGGCTTCGAGCATGCGCTCTGCGGTGCTCCACGGATCGGCATCGCCGTCGGCCACCGCCTGGACTAGATCCTCCCGGCCGCCATCGGCGACGGCCGTTGCTGCCAGGCGCCGGTAGGCGACGGCAAGGGCCGTCTCCAACTCGACGACACGACGCCGGCGCCGCCCCGCCTCCAGGCCCCCAGTCTCCTCCAGGTGCTCCCGGTGAGCGCCGATCGCCTCCATCACCCCGTCGATGCCCTCCCCTGATGAAGCCACGGTCTCGACGATCGGTGGGACCCATTCCCGCTCGCCGCCCATTTGCAGCATCGTGCGCAGATCGGCGACGGTGTCCTCGACCCCGCGCCGATCGGCCTTGTTGACCACGAACACATCCCCGATCTCCAGGATGCCCGCCTTGGCGGCCTGGATGCCATCCCCCCACCCGGGGGTCACCACCACCAGGGTGGTATCGGCGGCCTCGGTGATCTCCACCTCGTCCTGTCCCACCCCGACCGTCTCGACCAGCAACCAGGGGAATCCGGCGGCATCCAGCAGGGTCAGAGCCTTGGGTGCTGCGGCAGACAGGCCGCCGAGGTGACCCCGGCTGGCCATGGAGCGAATGTAGACGTCGTGGTCCCCGATGTGGTCCTGCATCCGCACCCGATCCCCCAGCACCGCTCCCCCGGTGAACGGACTGGTCGGATCGACGGCCAGCACCGCCACCGGATCCCCCAGGGAGCGCAGTGCCACGATGAGGCCGTCGGCCAGTGTGCTCTTGCCTGCTCCGGGAGCACCGGTGATCCCCACCCGATAGGCCCGTCCTGCCAAGTGATACGACTCGCTGAGGATCCCGGCGGCGTCGGCCCTCCCGTCCTCCACCACCGAGATGATCCTGGCCAGGGCGCGCCGATTGCCACTGAGCGCAGCGGCTAGGAGGGCTGAGGGGTCGGTGGGCAGGGCCACCGGGGCAGGATACCCGGGGTGTGGGGGGCTACAGGTCCTCGCCGCCGCTGCGGTCGGGGTCGAGATGGGTGAACTCGCCGGCGCGGAGGTGGCAGGACACCAGGTGCTCCTCCGAACCCTCGAAAGGAAGGAGTGTGGGGTCCTCAGCATCGCAGATGCCCATGGCGGCTATCGGACAACGAGGATGGAAATTGCAGCCGGTCGGCGGGTTGATCGGATTGGGAATCTCCCCCTTGGGCAACGGTTCGGTCCGCCGGTGACGGGGATCGGGGACCGGCACCGCCGAGAGCAGCGCCTTCGTGTAGGGGTGCTGGGGGTTCTCGAACACGTCCTGGAGCGGCCCGATCTCGACGATCTTGCCCAGGTACATGATCCCGATCCGGTCGCAGATGTACTTCGTGGTCGCCAGGTCGTGGGTGATGAACAGATAGGTGAGGCCGAACTCCTCCTTCAACTTGATCATCAACTGCAGCAGCAGGGCCTGCACCGAGACGTCGGCCGAGGCGATCGGCTCGTCGGCGACGATCAAGTCGGGCCGGGTGATCAATGCCCTGGCGAGCACGATCCGCTGCCGCTGGCCTCCCGAGACCTGATGGGGGTACTTGTCGTAGAAGTAATCCGGCGGGCTCATCCCAACGGCTTCCAGCAACTCGAACACGAGCCGCTTGCGTTCCTTGGGAGTGGTTTCCTCCATGTGGATCTGAGCGGGGTGCTCGATGGCCTGACCCACCGTCATGCGGGGATTCAACGAGGCGAGGGGGTCCTGGAAGACCACCTGCATCTTGTGGCGGTACTTCCGCAACTCCTCATGGGAGAGGGACGCCAGGTCCACTCCGTCCACCACCACTCTGCCTTCGGTAGCCTCCAGCAGGCGCAGCACCAGACGGCCCACCGTCGATTTGCCCGACCCGCTTTCGCCCGCCAGGCCCAGCACCTCACCTCGCTTGATGGTGAAATCGACCCCGTCTACGGCTTTCACATAATCGGTGTGCCCCCGCGCCAGCAGGTTGGCGATCAGCCCCTTCTGGACCGGGAACCACTTCTTGAGGCCGCTGACCTCGACGAGCGCCTCGCCGCTGCTCTCCCTGACGTTCTCACCCATCAGACCCCTCCCCGCTCACGCCCTGCCGCCGTCTGGTCCTCGTACAACCAGCACGACACGAGGTGGCCGGGCTCCACATCCCGGAACGGCGGTTCGCTCTTCGAGCAGATCGGCATCACCGAAGGGCACCTGGGATGGAATGGGCAGCCGGATGGGGTCCGCAGCAGGTTGGGCGGCGCACCTTCCATCTGATAGAGATCGGAACCGTCCAACTCGATGTTGGGCACCGCCCGCAGCAGGCCCTGGCCGTACGGGTGCCTGGTGTTGAGGAAGACGTCTTCGACCGTGCCCAGTTCGGCCATCCGGCCCGCATACATGACGGCCACCCTGTCGGCCACCTCCGCCACCACCCCGATGTTGTGGGTGATCATGACGATGGTCAGGTCGAACTCGTCACGTAGTTCCCTCAGAAGATCCAGGAACTGAGCCTCGACGATCACGTCCAGAGCGGTGGTGGGTTCGTCGGCAATCACCAGGTCGGCTCGCAGGGCGAGGGCGAGGGCGATCATGATGCGCTGCCGCATACCGCCCGAGAACTGGTGTGGGTAGTCGTCGATGCGCTCTACCCGGAGCCCGAGCCGCTCGATCAGTTTCTCAGCACGGTCGCGGGCCGCCGGCTCCGAGACATTCGGTTCATGCGTCATCACCGTCTCGGTCAGGTGATCGACGATCTTCGACAGCGGATTCAGAGAAGTCATCGGGTCCTGGAACACCATCCCGATCCGGGCACCGCGGATCTCCCGCATCCGGCTCTCCGAAACGGTCATGAGGTCCTCGCCGTCGAACCACAACTCTCCGCCGGTGATTTGCCCCGGTGGGGTGATCATCCGCATCATCGCTTTGCCGAGGGTCGACTTGCCGCACCCGGACTCCCCCACCAGGCCGAGGATCTCTCCCTTGCGGATGTCGATGGTCACCCGGTCCACAGCGGCCACCTCTCCGGCGCGGGTCCCGTACTCCACCGAGACATCGCGGAGCGAGTACAGCACCTCGCCCGGCTTCAGGGAGCGTCGTGCCTCTGTGAGGTCTTGCTGGGTCATCTGCTACCTGTCCCTCAGCTTCGGGTTGAAGATTTCCACCAGACCCTCACCCATCATCGTGAATGCCAGCACGATCAGCATGACTGCCAGGCCGGGGAACGTGATCAGCCACCACGAGGAACGGATGAACTCCTGCCCGCGGGCCAAGTCGATACCCCAGTCGGGCGTGTTGGGCGGCAGACCCAGACCGAGGAAGGAGAGACCTGCACCGGTGAGAATCGCATCGGCCACGTTGACCGAGAAGATCACCGCCACCGACGGGATGACGTTGGGGAAGACGTAGCGCCCGAGGATCACCCTGGACTTGGCTCCCAGGCTGCGGGCCGCCTCTACGTACAGTTCTTCCTTGGCCGACAGCGTCTGGCCGCGCACGATGCGGTAGTAGGTCGGGATATACAGCACCGCGATCGCCACGATGATGTTCAAGATGCTGGGGCCTAACACCGCGGTGATGGCGATCGCCAGGATCAGGCCGGGGAAGGCGTAGATGCTGTCCATGATCAGCGTCAGCAGCCGGTCCAACTTGCCCCCTGCGAACCCGGCGATCAGCCCGAGCGGCACGCCGATGACGAAGGAGGCGATGGAAGCCGAGAACCCGATGATGATGGCGATCCTGGCTCCCCAGATCAATCGGCTCAGCACATCCTGGCCCACCTGGTTGGTCCCGAGAGGGAAACTCGTCGTGTCCTGAGCGGTGCTGGAAACCGCCCCTGAACTGTGCAGCGACGGGTATCGGCTACTCACCTCTTCGAAGGCGACCGACGAGGCGACAGCAGCGGCGGCGTCGCCGGCCGCTACGGCGTCGAGCACTTCCTCCAGTGTCTCGAATCGCTCGACCTGAAGCCGGATGCGGCCCTCGCCGCCTGCTGCAGCGATCTCGGCCGACACCCGGCCCGCCTCGTCTCTGGCCGCCTCGCTGGAAGGGGTCTCCAGCACCACAGCCACCTCCACCCGCTCATCTACGGGGAAGTCGGAGATCGCCTCGAATGGGGAATCCGAAAGGAGGATGAGGATCTCCGGTGCAGGAAGCTCACCCGGAGCCAGCAATCGGGGGCCCACCTGCTTCAACGGGTCGTACGTGGCGAACCACTGGGGCCCGACGGCAAGCACCAGGAAACCCACCACCATGACGCTCGATATGGCCACGAACCACCAGTCCGCCCGGTACCACTTGCGGGCGCGCAGCATCCTGCGCACCAGGCCGACCTTCTGGAGTTCCAGTTCCCAATCGGCGACGGCGGCCGGCGCAGCGGGCGCGTGACGGGTCTCGTTCTCGGAAGTCATCAGTACTTCACCCGCGGGTCGAGGACCGAATAGACGACGTCCACGGCCAGACTGATCATGGCGACGAAGATGG
>CBDUUY010000165.1:0-5509 GCA_965370535.1 uncultured bacterium | reverse complement strand
GTTCTCCTCCCGTGCCGGAGATCTGCTGGCCGCCGCAGGTTGGCGGCCTTCCCGGCCCCCTGCGGCATCTGGTGCGATCGGCACGCCATCGTTCCTGGTGGACAGCAGCGCCGCCATCGACGGCCGTCTGCTGGAGTTGTGCCGGGCCGGCCTGGTGACGGGGGAGATCTGGGTCCCCGAGTTCGTCATCGATGAGTTGCAGGGCATCGCCGACTCGGGTGAGAAGCGCAGGCGGCGCAGGGGTCGGCGGGGTCTGGACGTGCTCGATGCGTTGCGCGATGTCACCGATATCCGGTTGAAGGTGACCGATGAGAGCCCGGCCGGTTTTGATGAGGTCGACGCCAAGTTGATGGCCCTGGCATCCAAATGGGGGGCCACCATGGTTTCCACCGACCACAACCTGACCAAGGCCGCCTCCCTGCGCGGCATCAGAGTTCTCAACCCCCATGCCCTCGGAGAGTCGCTGCGCCCCTCGGTGGTGACCGGTGACACGATCACGCTCGAGATAGAGCGGGAGGGCACCGAACCCGGCCAGGGGGTTGGCTTCCTCGACGACGGCACCATGGTCGTCATCGAAGGAGGAGCCTCGGTGCTGGGCCAGACCATAGAGGTCGAAGTGTCCAACTCGATGCGCACTTCGATAGGCCGGATGCTGTTCGGTCGAGTCGAGTCGTGAAGATCGCCGGCGTGGTGGTTGCCGCCGGGTCGGGGGAACGGTTCGGGAGCGCCAAGCATCTCATCGAGGTGGGCGGGGTGCCCATGTGGCTGCGAGGCCGGATGTTGCTCGAGTCGGCAGGGGCCACTGAGGTGGTCGTGGTCGGTGATGTGCCCGACGGCGTGCCGGGTGGAGCAAGGCGACGCGACAGCGTGGCGGCCGGCCTGGCTGCACTGGAGTCCGGGGCCGATTGGGTGCTGGTGCATGATGCAGCCCGTCCCCTGGCCACCGAGGTGCTGGCCCGACGGGTGATCGAACGTCTGCTCCGGGGCGATGTGGATGCGGTTGTTCCGGTGGTCCCACTGAGAGACACCATCAAACGGATTGACGGCGACGCTGTGGTCGAGACGGTGGAGAGGGCGTCGCTGGCCGCAGTGCAGACACCGCAAGGCTTCAGGATGGTGGCGCTGCAGGCCGCTCAGCGCAGCGGCGACGATGATGCTTCCGACGAGGCGCTGCTGATCGAACGGGAGGGAGGCCGGGTGGTCACTGTGCCGGGCGACCCCAACAACCTCAAAGTCACCTATCCCGCGGACCTCGCCGTGGTGGAGGCACTGCTGTGACCGTGCGGATCGGTTGGGGGTTTGATGCTCATCGGTTCTCTGCTGATGGGCGGGTGCTGCTGGCCGGCATCGTGGCCGACGACTCCCGAGGGGTGGAGGCCACGTCTGATGGCGATGTGCCCGCCCATGCGATTGCCGACGCGCTGCTGGGGGCGGCCGCTCTCGGAGATCTGGGCGTTCTGTTTCCGTCGGACGATCCCGCCTGGAAGGGCGCCGACAGCATGGCACTGCTGGATGAAGTGGTGCTGAGGGTGATGGCGGCCGGCTATCGGGTCACCTCCGTGGACGTGACGGTGATCGCCCAATCGGTGCGCGTGGCGCCGCATCGGGAGGCGATGCGCAGCACGTTGTCCGAACACCTCGGTGTCGAGATGGCCCGGGTCTCGGTCAAGGCGACCACCACCGACGGAATGGGATTCCTCGGGGCAGATGAGGGCCTAGCCGCCGTGGCCGTTGCTGTGCTCGAAGGCTGACCGCGCCCTGGACGGCATGTTGGTGATGATCCCGTCCACGCCGGCCTGTGAGAGGCGCACCATCTCGGCTTCGTCGTCTACGGTCCACACGATCACCAGCAGTCCAGCCTTGTAGGCGGCCTGCACCACGGCAGCGGCGGTCTCCCCCTGCATGGTGTCCACATGGGGATGGATGGCGCTGTGGCCGGCCTCGGAGGCAAGGCGGGTTGCCTGGAGTGGGTCGGTGCCGATGTCCGAGAGCCAACCGGTCTTGAGGCCCGGGAGGGTGTCGGCTGCGACCCGGATGGTCTCTGGATTGAACGACGAGACCAGCACCCTGTCGGCTACACCCGTTTCTTGCAGGACGGCGACCGTCTGCCGTGCGATGTCATGCGATTCATCCCAATCGGGTTCGGCCGGGGAGTTCTTGATCTCGACATTCATCCACATACCCGCACATGCAGCGATGACGGATCTGAGATCGGGGACCCAGGGGGCGGCCTCCTCGATGTCGTCCCAGTTCAGGGCGACGATCGGCCCCACATCGGGGATCACCGGATCGTGGTGAACCACCAGGGTGTTGTCGGCGGCGCGGCGCACGTCCAACTCCGCAGCGTCGGCCCCCCGCGCGAATGCTTCGTGGAAGGCGGCGACGGTGTTTTCCTGCAGCGCGTGGGAGGCACCGCGATGAGCGATCACCCACGGTCGATCGGGCGGTTTCAGCATGAGCGGGAGGGTAATCCCGGCTGATACCATCCGCATCCAATGCGGGTCTACAACACGCTCGGCCGACGGATGGAGGATCTCCAGCCCAGGGTGGCCGGAGAGATCTCCATCTATGTGTGCGGCCCCACCGTGCAGTCGGCTCCCCACGCAGGCCACGGCCGCCAGGCGGTGGCTTTCGACGTCATCCGCCGGTACCTGTCGTGGCGGGGCTACCACGTGAAGTACGTCACGAACATCACCGATATCGAGGACAAGATCATCGCAGCCGCCGCCGAGCGCGGGATCTCGACAACCGAGGTGGCCGCCGAAGCCACCGCACAGTTCATCGAGGCCTACGACCGCCTCGGGGTGATGGAATCCGATGTCCTCTGCTACGCCACCGAGCACATCCCCGAGATGCTCGACACGATTCAACGCCTCGTAGACCGCGGCCACGCCTACCCGGCGGGTGGGAGCGTGTGGTTCTCGGTTCGGTCGTTGCCCGCCTACGGCAAGCTCTCGGGGCGCCGGCCCGACGAGTTGCTGTCCGGAGCGAGGATCGACCCGGAAGAGGACAAACGGGATCCGCTCGACTTTGCTCTCTGGAAGGCCGCCAAGCCCGGCGAACCGTCGTGGGAGTCGCCGTGGGGGCCCGGGCGCCCCGGTTGGCACATCGAGTGCTCTGCGATGGCCGAGGCGGAGTTGGGTTTCGGGTTCGACATCCACGGGGGTGGCCTGGATCTGGTGTTCCCGCATCACGAGAATGAGTTGGCACAGTCGGAGGCCGCAGCGGGAGCCGAGCCGTTTGCCCGCTACTGGCTCCACAACGGCATGGTGAGACTCAGGGGCGAGAAGATGGCGAAGAGCACCGGCATGGTGGTGGGTCTGCTCGACATCCTCGACCTGTACCCGCCCGAAGCCGTGCGTCTCTTCTACCTGCGGGCTCAGTACCGCCAACCCCTTGATTTCAGCGACGAGGCGATGGCCGATGCCGTCGCCTCCATCGAGCGGCTCTGGGCGTTTCGGCGCAGGGCCGATGCCGGCGACTCTGCCCCTGATTCTGGAGCCATCGAACGCTTCACAGAGGCCATGGACGACGACTTCAACACCGCCAGGGCAATGGCGGTGCTGTTCGACGTCATCAGGGAGGGGAACCGGCACCTCGACGAGGGTGAGGACGCCTCGCCCCTTGCGGCTGCTTTCGATGTGATCACCGGGGTGCTCGGACTGGCAGAGAGTCGGATGAGCCTCGACGACCTGGCTGAGGGATTGGAGTCTCTGGCTGGGGAGTTCGGGGCGAGACCCGGGACGGCCGAAGAGACGATCGAGGCGCTGATCGCCCGCCGCACCACCGCCAGGGCCGGCAAGGATTGGGCCGCCGCCGACGGCATCCGGGGTCGTCTCGCCGAGATGGGGATTCTGTTGGAGGACGGAGCTGATGGCACCTCCTGGCATCGGGCGTAGCGTCGAGGGACATCATGCGGTGACCGCCGCCACGGCGGCGGGCCGGGTGGTGCGCCTGCTGGTGGAGCGGCGGCGGGTCGAGGCCTATGCCGACCTGATCGAAGCGGCCAGGGCATCCGGCGCCGAGGTCAAGACCGTGGAGGACGTGCGGCCGATGGCGGCCACCACCAGTCCCCAGGGGGTGGTGGCCCGCTGCCGGCCGATCCCTCCGGCATCCCTGGACGACGCCATCGGCGCATCGGACCCACCTGCGGTCCTGGTGTTGGATCACATCGAGGATCCCCGCAACGTCGGGGCGATTGCCCGCTCGGCGCTGGCCGCCGGGGTGAGGGCGATCGTCATGTCCACCCGGCGCTCCGCCCCGCTGGAGGGCACCGCCTTCAAGGCGGCGGCGGGGGCGCTGGAGCACATCAAGATCGTCGAGGTGTCGTCGGTGCCTGCCGCCCTCGACGACCTCCGCAAGCGGGGCCTCTGGACGGTCGGCCTCGACGGCGATGGTGACCAGGCGCTGTTCGGCC
Organism: uncultured bacterium; assembly: GCA_965370535.1. Lineage (GTDB taxonomy): Bacteria > Actinomycetota > Acidimicrobiia > Spongiisociales > UBA11373 > JAHJML01. The sequence continues at coordinate 1,092 of CBDUUY010000165.1, read as the reverse complement.
TGGGGTTGCTGACGGAACCCGTCGCTCTGGTGGTGGGTGCTGAGGGCAAGGGGTTGAGCCGTCTGGTGGCAGGCCGTTGCGATGTCCTGGCCAGGATCCCGATCTCAGAGCAGATGGAGAGCCTCAACGCCTCGGTGGCTGCGGCCCTGGCCGTGTTCGAGGTGAACCGCGCCAGGGCATAGTGAGGTCCCGGCGATTCGACCCGCCGGCGTACGCCGGAAGGCGTACGCCGCCAAGGGAGCCGGGTGTCGGGATCGAACCGACGGCCACCTGTTTACAAGACAGGAGCTCTGCCACTGAGCTAACCCGGCGTGCCGCCAGCGTACCGCCCCTGTGGATTCCCGCCCTGTGACTCCGAAATCCTTCGATCCGGCCCGGTCCCGCAATACCCTTTGCCTGTGCTCGGTGAGCGCGACAGCGCCGTCCTCGATTTCGAGTCGTCCTGGTGGCTCCACCCCGGTCCAAAGGACCGGGCGATTCGTGATCACCTGGGTATCAGCGCCGCTAGCTATTACCAGGTGCTGCGCCGTCTTCTCGAGGACCCCGAGGCAATGCGGCGCGATCCACTGACCATCAAGCGCCTCCAGAGGGTGCGCATCGATGCTTCCAGGCGGGCCGCTGAACGGCGCATGGGCGGCGGCGACGGGACCTTGGGTTGAGCAACCCGGGGCAGGCAGCATGACCGAGCGACTCCCCGGGGAGGCCGTCGAGAGCGGCATCCGGCGGCTGGGGTTGGTGGCATGGAGCCTGCTCGGCACGATGCTGCTGTTGGCGGCGATCGGGTGGGTGCTGCTGCGATTCCGCATTCTGCTGCCGGCGGTGGTGGTGGCGGCCGCCATCGTCTACATCCTGAACCCGGTGGTCTCCTGGTTGCAGGAACGGCACCTGGCCCGGTGGATGGGGTCGTGCCTGTCGTATGTGGTGGTCGGCGGCCTGCTGACACTGCTCGGCTTCCTGGTCATCCCCTCGTTCATCGATCAGGGTCGCGAATTGGCGGACGACTTCCCGGGCTACTACGACGAACTGTCCCTCGACGTGGAGAACATCGCAGACAACTTCGGCTTGACGCTGGAGCTTCCGGACTACGAGCAC
>CBDUUY010000164.1:0-5514 GCA_965370535.1 uncultured bacterium | reverse complement strand
CTACCTGCCGGGTCAGACGATTGTTCAAACCGGCCAGTTGGTCACCGACGTGCAGCTGGACGCCATCCAGAGACTCGACTTGCTCGCCCCCGTGGTGGAGACACCTCCGGTGCGGGCGATGGCTGCTGTGGCCGCCCTGATCACACTGATTGCCGCCATCTACCTGTGGCGGGTCGGGCGGGATGTCTGGCAGAAGCCCAAACTGGTTGCCCTTTTCGGGTTGCTGGTGGTCCTCGCCGCAGCCGTGGCCCGGATGCCCGAGCTCGTCACCAGGGACCGGGTGGAACTCGGTTTCCTGATCCCCGCCGCCCTATTCGGCTATCTGGCGGCCAACCTGTTCGATTCGCGCATCGCGGTGCTGATGACCGTGCCGGTTGGGGCGTTCACCGCACTGGCCACCCAGGACATCGCTCTGGCGTTGTTCGCCACCATGGCCACGCTGCTGCCGATCCCCCTGGTCTCTGCCATCTCGACCCGCGCCCAGTTGAACCTCGCCGTCGTCTACAGCGCTCTGCTGCACGCGCCACTGGCCGGAACCATCGCGTGGTGGTTCTACGGCCAGGATTCGATCCTGTGGTCGTCGGTGTTCGGTTTTGGCGGCGGTGTGATATCAGGTGTGGTGGCTCTGGGGGTGTTGCCGCTGGTGGCATCTCTGTTCGGCATCACCACCACCCAGACGCTGCTGGACCTGACCGACAGGAATCACCCGGCGTTGCGGCGTATCGAGGAGGAGGCGCCCGGTACCTTCAATCACTCGATCGTCGTCAGCAACCTGGCAGGCAAGGCCGCCAGGGCGGTCGGCGGGAATCCATTGCTGGCGCAAGCGATGGCCTACTACCACGACCTCGGCAAGACGGTGTCGCCGGAGTACTTCGTCGAGAACCAGTTCGGCGTCTCCAACCCGCACGACGATCTGCCGCCCGAGGAGTCGGCGGCCATCATCCGCTCCCATGTGGCAGAGGGGTTGCGCCTGGCTCGCCAGTACCGGATTCCCCCCGACGTGACCCAGGGAATCATGACCCACCACGGGACCAGCCTGATGCGCTACTTCTATCACAAGGGCATCGAGCGATACGGGGAAGATGAGGTCAATCCGATCGACTATCGCCACCGGGGCCGCAAACCCCGCGGCAAGGAGATGGTCATCGTGATGTTGGCCGATGCGGCTGAGGCGGCGACCCGGTCCATGGTGCAGAACGAAGACCCGACCAGCGAAGGCATTCGTGAGTTGGTCGAGGGGATCATCGCCGAGAAGGTGGAGGACGGGCAGTTGGAGGAGTCGGAGGTCACCTTCGGCGAACTGACTCGGATCAAGGAGTCGTTCGTAGATGCCCTGATCGGCTACTACCACACCAGGATTCCATACCCCGGATTCCCGGATTCGAGGAGTGCCCGGCCGGCGTGAACATCTTTTTCAGCGACGAGCAGGACGAACCGGCCGACGGAGACGGACTCCGGGCCCTCGCCCTCCACGTCCTCGAGGCCGAAGGCCTGCCGGACCACACCGAGATGGCGTTGATTCTGGTGGGGCCGGAGCAGATGGCGGGCTACAACGAGCGGTTCATGGACCGGCGGGGCCCGGCCGATGTGCTGGCGTTCCCTCTGGCGGACCTCGAACCGGGTCATCCGCCGCGTCGGGTGGCCAACGAACCGCCGATTGCTCTCGGGGATGTATTTCTGTGCCCCGTCGAGATCGCCCGGCGTACCATTGCCGAAGGGCTGTCGGAGGAGTACTACAACGTGCCACGACTGGCCGTCCACGGCATGCTGCACCTGCTGGGCTATGACCATCACGAGTCGATGTCGGCCGATCTGATGGAGCGGCGTGAGAACGAGTTGCTGGCCGATGAGGGAAGGAGTCCACGGTGACCTGGTTGGCTCTGGCGCTGGCGGCGGTGCTGATGGTGGCGGCGGCGATCCTGCGTTTCGGCGGGGCCTCGCTGGTGCGCACTCCCCGGGCCGATGCGATCCACGATGCCGCTGAGGAGATCCGAGGCGCCGGGCGGGTGGCCGACTTGTTGGAGGATCGGGCTTCCCTGCAACCGTCGCTGGGTGTGGTCCACGCAGCCTTGCTGGTGGCTGCTGCTATCCCGGCAACGTGGGCGATGTCTGCCCTGGCATCGGGCTGGGTGCTGGTCGGCGCCCTGATCGGCCTCGGGATCCTGGTGGTGTTGGTGGGGGATTTCCTGCCGAGGGTCTGGGGGAGGGCCCGACCCCGCGGTCCGGCCTACCGCTTTTCGAGGCTGCTGGCGGCCGCCGTCAGGGTGGGCGAACGGGCCACCGATCTCATTCAAGAAGACGAGGAACACGAAGAGGAAGAATCCCCTCAGGACGAGGAGGAGAAGGAACTGATCAGCCAGGTCCTCGACTTCACGGAGGTGATCGTCCGCGAGATCATGGTGCCCCGTACCGACATGGTGACGCTTGCGTCCACCACAGACACGAACGAGGCGCTCGACGTGGTCATCGCGGAGGGGCGGTCGCGGGTTCCCATCTCCGGCGAGGACGCCGACGACATCGTCGGGGTGCTCTATGCCAAGGACCTGTTGCAGTTGATGGATTCCGGTGCCGGAACCCAACCGGTCACCGGGTTGATGCGGAGCCCCCACTTCGTGCCCGAGTCGAAGCGGGTATCCGAGTTGCTGCGCGAATTGCAGCGCGGCCAGGTGCACCTGGCCATCGTGGTGGACGAGTTCGGCTCCACCGCAGGACTGGTGACCATCGAGGACATCCTCGAGGAGTTGGTCGGCGAGATCGTCGACGAGTACGACGTCGAGGAGCCGATGGTCGTCACCGTCACCGAAGGCGAGTACCTGATCGATGCCAGGCTTCCGGTCGACGACTTGATCGATCTGGTCGGTGTCGAGTTGCCGGACGAGGATTGGGACACGGTGGGCGGCCTGCTGCTGGGTCTGGCCGGCCGGGTGCCCCGCGAGGGCGAGTCGTTCGAGTACGACCGCCTGGTGCTGGTCGCCGAGCGCGTCCAGGGGCGGCGAATCTCTCATGTACGGGTGAGCACCAGGTGAGATCCGGGTTCGTATCAGTCGTAGGGCGGCCCAACGTCGGCAAGTCCACTCTCGTCAACGCCCTGGTCGGTTCCAAGGTGGTGATCACTTCGCCGCGGCCGCAGACCACTCGCAACACCGTCAGGGGCATCGTCACCACCGACGACATGCAAGTGGTGCTGGTGGACACCCCGGGCCTGCATCGCCCCCGCACCGCCCTCGGGGAGCGGCTCAACCGGTTGGTGGAGAACTCGCTGGCCGAGGCCGACGCCGTCCTGTTCGTGCTCGACGCCACCCAGAGAATCGGCCCCGGGGACCGCTTGATCGCCGAGCGGCTCACCGATGCGGGGACGCAGACGATTGTGGTCTCCAACAAGACCGACGCCGCCTCACGTGATCAGGTGACCCGGCAGTTGACCGAGGCGGGGGAGTGGGACTTCGCCGCCTACGTTCCCATCAGTGCCCTCGAAGGGGAGAACCTGGCGCCGGTGCTGGCCGAGATCGAGGCACTGCTGCCCGAGGGACCCGCCTACTTCCCGCCGGGGACGGTCACCGATCAACCCGAGAAGTTGCTTTTCGCCGAGTTGATCCGCGAGAAGTTCCTGGCCCGACTGCGCGAGGAACTGCCACATTCGCTGGCGGTGGTGATCGAGGACATCGAGGAGCAGGCCAACGGAGTCGTGCGAATCGAGGCCAGGTTGATCGTAGAGAGGGACTCCCAGAAGGGCATCGTCATCGGCAAGGGTGGGACGCTGATCCGGGATGCGGGCAGAGAGGCCCGCGAGGAGATCGAGGTGCTGGTGGGGGCCAAGGTGTTCCTGGATCTGCGGGCCAGGGTCGAGAAAGATTGGCAGCAGCGCCCCGGCATGATCGAGCGTTTGGGCCTCTAGAGCTCACGGGCAGTGCGGGGTCCTGATCTCCATTGCTGCGGTGGGATCGCTGAATCTGAGGGTGGACCTGGTAATCCCGTTGTCTGATTCCCATGCCTGATCAGAACGGCGAGGCGTGTCTGATCGCCCTGTGTCGATTGGGTGGCATGGACCTGGAAGTAGGCGGAGAGTCGGGGGACACGAGGGACCGGAAAACTCAGTGTCTGGTTCTCCTCGACGGCTCCCCGCCGGTAACGGAATCATCTCAATATCGCCCGGTCCCCGGATAGGGACCAAGGTCACAGCCGGTCGGGCACGTCGTCGCAGCAGGACGGCACCGGTAGCAGATTGGCGCCGATGTGCCCAGGCCGGGCCGGGTTCCTTTGGGTATTGTGAGGTTCCAAGGGCGGAAAACGATCGGGGGAGTGACATGGGTGCGCGCAGATCGAGGATTCTGACTGGCGTGGTAGCGGTGATGCTGGTGGTGGCGGCGTTGCCTGCCCTGGCGAACGAAAAGGGAGCGCAGCCGCGAACCGTCTTGTTCAAGGTGAGCGGCCCGGGGGCCACGGGCATCGACTACCAACCGGCGGTCGATAGCACCCCAGGCGCCGGCGACGCTCTTGTGGTGTGGGCCGATGCTCGTTCGGGCACCTCAGCAATCTGGGGTCGTCGGGTGAGCTTGGCGGGTGTGCCCCTGGGAAGCGACTTCCGGATCAGTCCGGTGACAGACCCCAATTCGGCGTACGACCCTGCCGTCTCCTACAGCAGCGCCAACAACCAATACCTGGTGGTCTGGACCTACGACTACAGCGTCGCGGACACAGACATCTACGGCCAGCGGGTGAGGGCCAACGGCAAACTGGCCGGATCGCGCTTGTACATCGCGGCAGACATCAACACCCAGGATTCACCCGATGTCGCCTTCAACGTCTGGCGCAACCAGTACATGGTCGTGTGGGTGGACGATACCAACCCCAAGTTCGATATCTTCGGGCAGCGGGTGGGGGTTTGGGGGAGGCTGATCGGGGCGGTGATCCCGGTGGCCACCACGGCCAGCGGCGCCTCAGGGCACGACTACTCCCCGGCGGTGGCCTTCAATACGATGAAGGGCACCTTTCAGGTGGTGTGGACCGACGGCCGCTTCGGCAGTTCGGACACCGACATCTATGCCCAGCGGGTGAGGGGCAACGGCAACCTGGTCGGGACCTCCTTTCCGGTGTCGGGGGCTCCCACCAACCAGTGGAACCCCGACATCGCATACGATCCCTACGACATGGAGTGGTACGTGGTGTGGTGTGACGAACGCAACAAGTCGGTTGATATCTACGGCCAGTTGACCTCGTCGTACAGCCGGTTGCGGGGTGGGCAGCGCCGTATCGGGCGGGGCATGGGCGACGACTGGGATCCGGTGGTGTCGCGCAGTGTTTTGGGCAACGCGGCGCAGCGGTATCTGGTGGCGTGGACCGACACCCGCTACGGCAATTCGGACTGGGACATTCGCGGACGGTGGGTGAGTTCGCACGGCAACCCGCAGGGCACGGCCGGCTTCTACATCGAGGGCGGTACCTCCATGCAGCAAATGCCGGCGATGCCGATCACCAGCAAGGCCGCCGGCGACGCCTACCTCGTGGTGTGGATGG
>CBDUUY010000163.1:0-5514 GCA_965370535.1 uncultured bacterium | reverse complement strand
CGTCACCTCGGCGGCCGTAGTGGTCGGCGCCTCGGTGGCTTCGGTAGTGGGCTCAGCGTCGTCGTCACCGCATGCAGCGACGACCAGCGCAAAGGCCAGCAGTACCGCGATAAATCCACCGCGTTTTCTGTTCATGAAGATTGGGCTCCTCATCGTCTGTCCCATAGAGAACCCGTCTGGGTCCTTAGAACAGTTTAGACGGACGCCGCAGGTCACCGCCCGGGAAGGCTCGGAAACCGCCGGTCTCGCGAAGATCAGGCTTCGGGAGTCTCGGCGAGTTCGACCGGAGGCTGGTCCGGAGTCTCCACCGATTCGAAGGCCAATTCATCGGAGTCGTCGGGGTCGAGATCGACGACCACCGTTGTGCCCGCCGAGAACTCGTTGAAGAGCACCTTCTCCGACAGCGGATCCTCCAGCATGCGCTGGATGGCACGACGCAGCGGCCTCGCCCCCAGTTGAGGGTCGTAGCCCTTGCTGGACAGCAGTTCCTTGGCATCTTCGGTGAGCACCAACTGGATCGCCTGCGACTCCAGTTGCTCACGAATGCGCACCAGCATCAGGTCGACGATCTCCTTGACCTCGGCCATCGTCAACTCGTGGAAGACGATGACCTCGTCGATCCGGTTCAGGAACTCAGGACGGAACTGCTTCTTGAGAGCGTCGGTCACCTTGTCCTTGATCGCCTCGTAGGAGACGGCCTCGGATTCGGTCTGGAACCCGATCGCCTTGCGACGCAACTCGGCGGTCCCCAGGTTGGAGGTCATGATGATGACGGTGTTCTTGAAGTCCACCGTGCGACCCTGCGCATCGGTCAGCCGGCCGTCCTCGAGGATCTGCAGCAGTGTATTGAACACATCGGGGTGGGCCTTTTCGATCTCGTCGAACAGCACCACCGAGAAGGGCTTGCGGCGAACCGCCTCTGTCAACTGGCCACCCTCGTCGTAACCCACGTAGCCGGGAGGCGAACCCACCAGGCGGCTCACGGTGTGCTTCTCCATGTACTCGGACATGTCCAACTGGATGAGAGCGTTCTCGTCGCCGAACAGGAATTCGGCGAGCGCCTTGCCCGTCTCGGTCTTCCCGACACCCGATGGGCCCAGGAAGATGAACGAGCCGGCGGGACGTTTGGGATCCTTGAGACCGGCCCTGGTGCGGCGGATGGCCCGGCTGACCGCCACAAGAGCCTCGTGCTGGCCGACGATCCTCTTGTGCAGTTCGTCTTCCATGCGCAGCAGTTTCTGCGTCTCCTCCTCGGTGAGGCTCTGCACCGGGATGCCGGTCCACTGCGCGAGGACCTCGGCGATCTGCTCCTCGCCGATGACCGAGGAGACCTCGTCGTCCTCGACCTCGGATTCGGCCTGAGCGCGCTCGACCAGCAACGTGCGCTCCTGATCGCGCAGTTGGGCGGCCCTCTCGAACTGCTGGGCCTGGACCGCCTCTTCCTTCTGGGAACGAGCGTCACTGATCCGGCCGTCGAGTTCCTCGATCTCGGGTGTGGGCGCCTTGCGGCTGATCCGCATGCGGCTGCCGGCCTCGTCGATGAGATCGATGGCCTTGTCCGGCAGGTGCCTGTCGGAGATATACCGATCTGCCAGATTGGCTGCACTCACCAGGGCCTGGTCGGTGAACGACGCCCTGTGGTGCTGCTCGTACTTCTCACGGAGACCGATGAGAATTTGGATCGTCTCGGCGACGGTCGGCTCATCGACGTTGATCGGCTGGAAGCGCCGCTCCAGCGCCGAGTCCTTCTCGAGGTACTTGCGGTACTCCTCGAGGGTGGTGGCGCCGACGGTCTGTAGTTCACCGCGGGCCAGCATCGGCTTGAGGATGCTGGCGGCGTCGATGGCACCCTCGGCGGCGCCGGCGCCGACCAAGGTGTGGATCTCATCGATGAAGAGGATGATGTCGCCGCGGGTGCGGATCTCCTTCAGCACCTTCTTGAGGCGCTCCTCGAAGTCTCCGCGGTAGCGGCTGCCGGCCACCAGAGCGCCCAGGTCGAGCGTGTAGAGGTGCTTGCCCTTGAGCGTCTGGGGTACGTCGCCGGCGACGATGCGCTGGGCAAGGCCCTCGACGATGGCGGTCTTGCCGACGCCGGGTTCGCCGACCAGCACCGGGTTGTTCTTGGTGCGCCGGGACAGGATCTGCATGACCCGCTCGATCTCGCGTTGGCGGCCGATGACCGGGTCGAGTTTGCGGTCGCGGGCGTACTGGGTGAGGTTGCGGCCGAACTGGTCCAATACGGTGCTGCCGGTGCCGCTCTCGCTGCTCTTGCTGCTGCTACCCCGGCGGCCTCCGCCGGAAGGAGCGCTCTCGACGGGGCCGGATTCGCCTTCGCCCTGGGCGCCGGACAGCAATTGGATGACCGTCTGACGGACCTTGTGCAACTCGGCGCCGAGTTTCTGAAGGACCTGGGCGGCGACACCCTCGCCTTCGCGGATCAACCCGAGCAGGATGTGCTCGGTGCCGATGTAGTTGTGGCCCAACTGGAGGGCCTCACGGAGCGACAGTTCGAGCACCTTCTTGGCCCTGGGTGTGAAGGGGATGTGCCCGCTGGGAGCCTGAGCGCCCTGGCCGATGATCTCCACCACCTGGCTGCGGACGCCTTCCAGGTTGACGCCCATGCCCTCCAGGGCGCGAGCGGCCACACCCTCACCCTCATGGATGAGACCCAGCAGGATGTGCTCGGTCCCGATGTAGTTGTGGTTCAGCAGGCGCGCTTCTTCCTGCGCCAGCACCACGACCCTGCGAGCCCGGTCGGTGAACCTTTCGAACACTCTTGTCGTCTCCCCGATACGGCAACGGCGCTCCCCGTCTTGCTACGGAGGCGCCTTCGGCACTATAGCGGTGGGCGTTTTCAACCCGAACGGCCTTTTCCGGCGTTCTCTCTCCCCATCATCGGCCGGATCGGCACCCTTCCCAAGGGCGAAACGGGGCCAGCAGAGCGCAGTGGGCGTTTTCAACCCGAACGGCCCCTACCGGCAGCGTTCTCCCCCCATCATCGGCCGGATCGACACCCTTCCCAAGGGCGAGACGGGGCCGGCAGAGCGGCGACCGCTACCATCTCCACGGCCCGCTCAGGAGACGCTGTGGACCGTCCCATGATCAGAGACCTCGTTCCCATCGATCGGGTGTGGTCGCGCATGGAGAAGGTGGAGAAGCGACTCTTCGAGACCACCACCTCCGAGGACGAGTTCCTCACCACCATCGCCCAGCACCTGCTGGGGGCGGGTGGCAAGAGATATCGGCCGCTGCTGGCACAGGTGGCTGCCGAACTCGGGCCCCAGGAGGGAGACGCACCGGTCGAGGCGGGCGTCGCAGTCGAGTTGGTGCACGTCGGCAGCCTCTATCACGACGATGTGATCGACGAGGCCGAGAGTCGCAGGGGCATCACCTCGGTGAATGCAAACTGGAACAACACCGTCGCCATCCTCGCCGGCGATTTCCTGCTGGCAAGGGCATCAGAGGTAGCGGCGTCACTGGGGCAGGAGGCCGTCGAACTGCTGGCCCGTACCTATGCGGCGCTCTGCGAGGGCCAGATGCTCGAATTGCAGTTGGGAGACGACCTGGACCACCCGCCTTCCCGCTACTACCGGGTCATCGAATTGAAGACGGCCAGTCTCATCCGCACATCCGCCCGTCTCGGAGCCATGGCGGCCGGTGCCTCGCCCGAGGCGATCGAAGCCGCCAGCAAGTGGGGCCACGAGGTGGGCATGGTGTTCCAGATGACCGACGACATCCTCGATCTGGTCGCCACAGAAGAGTTCCTCGGGAAGCCTGCCGGATCGGACATCGGCGAAGGCACATTCACTCTGCCGGTGCTGAACGCCATGCAGGGGCCCGATGGCGGCAAGGTGCGGGATCTGCTGTCGCCCAAGCGCCCATACTCGGAAGACACCGTCGAGCAGGTGATCGATCTGGTCCGCGGCGGGGGTTACGTGGAACAGGCCTTCGAGGAGACCAGAAGCCGCATCGAGGCCGCCGACGCCGCCATCGCCACCCTGCCCGTCAGTGAGGTCACCGGCGTGTTCGCCCACCTGGGCGAGTACCTGCTGGAACGGGTCGAGAGCGCCCGGCCCGCGATCTAACCGAATCCCGGCCCGACGGCGATCGTGTCTCCGGCCCCGTCGACGCACACGACGCGGTCCGGTGGGATGACCGAGATATCCCCGGCCTCTATGTCCCATTCGATCGCCCCGGTGACCGTGCCCTGAATGATGTCCACGAAGGCCAGCAGATTCCTCTCCTCCGCCTGCGGGTGGCACTCGTTGAGCACCCGGTCGCCGATCGGGGCCTCGAACACCACGGCGTCCACGATCTTCCACACGGGGTGATCGCCCACGTAGACGCCGGTGTTGCGGGTCAGCCACGCCATCGCCTCTATCAGGTTGTCGGCACCCGATGATGTGAACGAACCGGGCAGGGCCACCACGATGCCGTAGTAATCGTGACACTCAGACCCCGAGGGCTCACCGATGCAGTCGGTGGCCCCGGGGAAACCCACCAGGCCGTCGGGAGGGTCGCCCGACCACTCCATGCCGATCCAGTCGGCAGCGTTGAACGGCTTGGGAGCCACCGTGGTGCTTGAGGCCCCGGTGGTCGAGGTGGTCTCTCCCCCAGCCAGGTCGATCTCGAGCAGGTACGTGGTCGGTTCGGTGGCGCTCACGATGATCGTGTAGCCCTGAGTCAGCGGACTCTCGAACACCAGACGGCCGTCCTGTGAGGAGACAGAACTGCCGGCGGCAGCCTCCACTCGCAGGTGCAGGGACGGGTCGGCCTCCAGAGTCAGCACCTGGCCCGCCTGCATCTGCAGGCTGAACCGGTCCACATCACCGGTGGCGACGTTGCCTGCCACGATGGCCGACCCTGGGCCGCCGCCGAAGGTGATCTCCTCCTCCCTGTCACATGCCCTGGCGAGCAGGGCGAACGTCTCGACGTCGGGTTCGCCGGTGAGTTGCCTGGCGGCGGCGGCCTGGGCCTTCTCGACGGCGGCGGCGGTCAGATCGCCGAACACCCCATCTGCCGTCAGGTCGCCGTACCCGGCGCAGTTGAGCAGGGTCTGCAGAGCGACCACATAGGGCCCCCGGTCACCCTTGCTGATAAAGGCGGGACCAGTCGGCATCGTGGTGGTGGTCGTCGTGGTCGTCGTGGTGGTGGAAGAAGTGGTGACCGGCACGGTCGTCGCGGCGGCGATCGTAGACGCCGAACCGCCGTCATCGCCGCAGGCAGATGAGACGAGGGCGACCGCCAGCGCCACACTCGCCACTCGCCGCACGGGCCACCTCCGCTCACCGACTCCCGCTCAGGCTAGAGAACCAGGCCTCTTGCTGGGGCAAGAACTACGGGAGAGATCAGGTTCGAGAGCCAGAGACACAGGGTCTCTCCCCTGCCGCAGCGGGAGAGAGGCCGGAACGTCATATGCGCTCATCGGCAGGGTGGGCAGCGGATACCTGACCCGAACCCCTACCCCTCGGGGCGCATGGCGGGGAAGAGGATGACTTCGCGGATCGATGCCTG
>CBDUUY010000162.1:0-5550 GCA_965370535.1 uncultured bacterium | reverse complement strand
GCCGTGGCTCGTGTACTGTTGGAACGGATCATCGATCAAGACATCGATAAGGGACCCGACGTCGGGCAGGGTCCGGCCATTCGCCGTGGCGTTGACAAGGACCGTGTCGTGTCGGTCGTCGATCCGGAGATGCGCCATGGCCGCAAGAGCCGGTCGAGGCGGGTTGATGGCTACAAGGCCCACATCATCACCGATCACGACAACGAACTGATCCTCGGTGTCGCGACCACCGCGGCCAACGTTGCCGACGGGCCGCAAGCAGCCGGCCTGGTCACCGCAGCGAAAGCTGCGGGTGTGCCGGTCACCGAGGTGCTCGGTGACACGGCCTATGGCGACGGCGACACCCGCGAGGCTGTCGAGGGGTTCGGCGCCAAGGTCACCGCAAAGACCCAACCACCGGCACCGACCGGCCGGTTCCCCAAGACCGACTTCATGGTCGATCCCGGTGGGTCATCGGCGACGTGTCCGGCCGGGCACACCACCACCGACACCGGTTGGAGCACCGACCAGAAGGGACGGCGGATCGTGGTCCTCAAGTTCGGGGACCGCTGCGGTGGCTGCCATCTCCGAGAACAGTGCACCACCGCGAAGTCCGGCCGAAAGATCACGTTGAACTTCCACGAGCGTCGCCTACAGGCTGCTCGAGCCGAGCAGGCCCGACCATCGACTCGACGGAAGCTGCGGCGACGACCGCTCATCGAACGCAAGATCGCAGAGTTGAAGATGCACGGCCTCGGCAAGGCCCGCTACCGCGGTAGCCGCAAGAACCTACTCCAACTGCGTCTCACCGCCGGACTGGTCAACATCAAGAAGCTGTTCACCCTCGAAACAGACCTCGCCCAAGCATGACCCCCCGGGCGCGCCACCGCCCACACCCACCACAACCCCAAACACCCGCCCGAACCGACCCCGACAAACACCACTTCTTCATCAGCCACCTAGCACCATAGGGTCAATGGTCTGACCGCCGCGCTCAGCGAAGAGGGAAGCCGTAGCCCCGCCGATGTCTTCTTCTCGGTGGACCCCCATCTCGAGGAGGCTTCACGGGGCCTTGGAAAATGGCCGCTGGAGACCATGATCCGGGTGACGGTGCCGCTGGTGCGGCGGGGCATGGCCGCCGTTGGGTTGCTCGTCTTCCTCACGGGCCACGGTCACGAGGCGGACTGCTCTCTCGCCTCGCTCATCTGATCGACTACCCAGTCGGCAAAGGCGACGGTCACAAACGGCAGCAGACTGGCAGTCAAGACCCCTGGGCCGGCGGCGACCTTGGTGAACACCAGCACGAAGACGTAGATCACGAATGCCAGCGCCCACCACAGACGCGCCCTCCAACTGTGCTCCGGCTCTAGGCGTATGGCCGGGATGGCCCCGAGGCTGAACCCGGCGGCCAACCCGGTGGCCGGGTCGATGAAGATGATCAGCGGCAACCCGATGATCATCCAGAAGCCCATCGCCCGCAGCGTGGCCCCCGGGGCTCGCGGGTTGTTGGTGCCGAAGGCCAGGACGAGGAAGGCAAACGGAACCAGGGCGAAGCCGAGCGCAAACGCCCCGGCAGCCGACCCTGCGATCTCGGACCCCTCCCCGGCGGTGCCGCGTGCCATTCCGATGATGACCGACCAGAAGGCCACCAACTCCACCACCGTCGCCAGGATGACGACGATCCACTTCCGACGCGCCGAAAGGGGCCGGGCATCGATCGCAGCCATGCTCCGGCCCCTCTCTCCCTAGCCCTTGACCGCTCCGGCAGTGAGGCCTCTTACGAAATACCGCTGCAGGCTGAAGAACACAGCAACGGGCAGCGCCATCGAGATGAAGGCTGCCGCTGGGAGCAGATGCTCGAACTGGCCGAACTGGCCCTTCAACTCGGAGAGTGCCTGGGTGACCACCATCACATCGGGTTTGCCACCAAGGAACACCAGGGCGACCAGCAGGTCATTCCACACCCAGAGGAACTGGAAGATGGCAAACGACGCCAGGGCAGGCACCGACAGCGGCACGATCAGCCTGACGAAGATCTGGAAATGGGTGGCACCGTCGATCCTGGCCGACTCGATCAGTGACGACGGCAGCGACCCGATGTAGTTCCGCAACAGGTACACCGCCAGCGGCAAACCGAACCCGGTGTGGGCGAGCCACACCGCCAAATAGGTGCCGTTGATCGGGTGGGGGAACGGGGTCGAGATTCCGAAGAATTCGCCCGAGGTGTACAGCTTGAGCAGCGGGATCAGCGCCATCTGCAGCGGGACGACCAGCAGGCCGACCACCGCCACGAACAGGATGTACCGCCCCTTGAACTCCATCCAGGAGAAGGCGTATGCGGCGAAGGCCGCCACCGTGATCGGTATCACCGTCGCCGGGATCGCCACCGCGAGGCTGTTCAGGAATGCGTTCCCGAAGTTCCGCTGGGTCAGCACCGTGGTGTAGTGATCGAACGTCCACTGCGCCGTGTCGAACGGCCTCTGGAAAACGGTCCACCACCCCTCGACCTCAATGATCCCCTTGGTCCTGAATGAGGAGATCAACAGGCCGATCGTCGGGATGAGCCACAGCACCACAATGACGATGAGCGACACCTTGACCACGGGATGAGCGACCAATCGCCCGAGGAACCCCCGGCCTCCCAGGAGAGCCGCCAGGACTCCCAACAGCACCAGCACGATCGCCAGCAGTAGCGCCGTCTTCGGTGCAAACCAGATCACCGCCAAGAAGAGCCCACCGATGACAGGAGGCATGAACCCGGCTGCAAACCACCCTTCCTCGTTGGTTGTGCCGCGCGATATCCCAATCCTCTTGGTCACATACCCGATCAACATGGAGACGGCGAGCCAAGCCACGAACACGAGGAGAATCAGGCCCAGGGCTTTCATCGGATCTCCTCCTCAGCCCGGAATCTCTTCACATTGATCCACATCACGGGAATGATCGCTAAGAACAGGACGACGGCGATGGCCGCACCCCTCCCGTTGTGATCGTTGCGGAAGAACCATCTGATCATCTGCTCGGCGATCACTTCTGTGCCGCTCTCACCGTTGGTCATGACGAACACGATGTCGAACACCTTCAAGACCGTGATCACCATCGTCGTCATCACCACCACGACGGTCGAGGTGATCGAAGGCATCACCACCCTCCAGAAGACCTGGAGTTCGGAAGCCCCGTCGATACGGGCGGCCTCCAGGATGTCGTCGGGGACCGACTTGATGGCGGCAGAAAGGATCACCATGGCGAACCCGGTCTGCATCCAGATCATGATCACCATCAGCAGCAGGTTGTTCCACGGTTCCTGCGACAGCCAGGGAATCGGGTCGTCGCCGAAGCCGGCGAGGACGCCGTTGAGGAGGCCCGTCTGGGCGCCGAACACCTTGAACTTGTAGATGAGTCCGAAGACGACGGAAGCGCCCACGAAGGAGACTGCCATCGGTAGGAAGATCAGCGACTTGGCAAAGGACTCTCCACGAGACAGCTTGTCCGACATCACGGCGATCCCCAGACCGGCCGCAACCGCCGTCGAGGGAACTATGACGATCCACAGGAGGGTGTTGCGGATGGCCCGGAGCATCCCGTCGTCCGTGAAGACGAACCCGTAGTTCTCCAGGCCGACGAACTTCTCCGATTCCCCGTCGAGGAACGAGAGCCAGATCGTGTTGAGCGCCGGGTAGAGCAGGAAGATGCTCAGGATCACCAGCGCCGGGCCTACGAACACCCACGGGCGGACCGACTCCCTCCACTGCTCCGGCATCTTGTTGACGGCGTAGTCCATCGCCCAGTAGAGGGAGAAGATTCCGCCGACACCTACCGCCAGGGCCACCACGACGATGATGCCGCGGTTCACGTCGGCCTGGCGCAGCCACTCGAAGGAGAGCCACAAGATGGTGAAGGCGACGATCGGGACCGCAATGGCCGCCAGGAACCGCAACACGGTCAGACCGACACGCATCAGCGGAGACTGGGAATCCTCAGGCAGCGGTGGGTCTTCCTTCACGATCTCGATGAGTCGATCTCTCCCGGTCACACGACTACCTCCCGCAAGTGAGCCTCGACGGGAGAGGGGGGGCCCCGCGGGGCCGCCCTTCTCAGATTCCTGTCGAAGGTCGACTTACGGCCAGGAGGCCTCGATCTCACCCGCGACGGTGGCGGCATCCTTGCCGCGCATCCACTCGTTCATGCCGGTCCAGAACGAACCCGAACCCACTGCCGAAGGCATCAGGTCGGAAGCATCGAACCGGGCGCCGCCGATGGCGAGCGCATCAACGATCGACTGGGCGATCGTCGCCACGATCGGGTCGCTGTAGCAAGCGCCGGTCGTATTGATGTTCGGCGAGATCCGCTGCACGCCTTCCTGCGAGCCCATAGCGCACTGGACATCAGTCGAGATGAAACTCGCGATGAACTCACGCACCTCGGGACGGTCGGCGAAGACCGCACCAAGTTCGCCGGCGATCAGGGAGCCCTTGACTCCGGGATCGATGTCCGGGAACGAGAACAGGTCGACGTCCTCACCGACAACCGTCCCCTCGGGGAAGAAGCTGACGATGAAGCTTGCCTGGCGGTGCATCAGGCACCCTGGAGGATCGGCAACCATCGGACCCGGAGCATCACGGAAGTCGATGTCCGGAATCAGCTCGGCGCCGCCGAGGTTGTAGCCCCACACGTCGTCGAAGAGATCCATCGCCCGCAACACCGAAGCGTGGTTGAAGGGGATCTCATGGGCCACCCACTGGTCGTAGAGGTCTGCGCCGGCGGTCCGGAGCATGATGTCTTCCAACCAGTCGGTAGCAGGCCAACCGGTGGCGGCTTCGGACCCGGTGCCGATGCACAACGGGGTCTCATAGCCGTCGGCGACCATCTGATCCATCAAGGCGATCCACTCATCCCACGTGGCCGGAGTCGTGTAACCCTCGGCATCGAAGACGGGCTTGTTGTACCAAACCAGGCTCTTCGAGTTCACGTTGGTGGGGATGCCGTAATGCTTGCCCTCATACTCACCCAGGGAGATGAGATACGAGCCGAATGTCGCCTCGAGTTCCTCGAGCGTGAAACCGAGGTCTTCGAGCGCGATCGCATCACCGGATTCGGCCATTTCCACGACCGAACCGGGCTGCGGGTACAGGGCAATGTCGGGCGGATTGCCACCCTCGACCCTGATCTTGATCTGCTCTTCAAAGGACTCCGAGCCCTCGTAGAAGGCTGTGTAGTTGGCGTCTGATTCGATCTCGGCATCGATCACTGCATTGACGGCATCTGCCTCAACGCTGGTGAACGCACCAAAGATCGTGACTTCCCCGGTTGCACCGTCGTCGTCGCCGCATGCAGCGATGATCAACGAAAGTGCAGCCAGAGGAACGAGCCACTTCATTCTTTTCATCTGAGACGTTCCTCCCGGTGGTTTTGTCTCTAGTGGAAGGCTTCCGCCCAGAATGGGCAGAGCCATACCAACGGTCATAAAGAGCCTACCGGAACCGATTCCAACGCGTGCTGATAATGGGCCAGAAGCACTAGGAGCGTGGGTCGGAACTTGATTCCGGGTTTCGGGTGACGCGTGGTTGGGGC
>CBDUUY010000161.1:0-5599 GCA_965370535.1 uncultured bacterium | reverse complement strand
CGCCGCTAACGACCACCCCGTGCCCGTGTTGGCGTAGACCTCGACGAGCCCGGCCAGGTTGCCCTCGGCATCGGAGTTGGTCTTGTAGTAGCCAAAGACGGCGTGATCCCCCGAGAAGGCCGAACTGCGATACCCATCTGTCGGCGGCTCGATCACGCTGGACGGCTCGATCGCAGCCGCGGGTAGCGCCACCGCGATCAGCCAGATCACCAGCAAGGGCACGGCGCGTCGCATTGGCTCACCTCACGTCGGCTACCCGGGCAGTATCCCCGCCACGCGCTGCGGTCGCCAGGGCACAAAGTCCCACTTTCACCCACTCGGCGGCGTCGGAATTCGTCGTTTGCTGGGTCTGAGGCCGCTACGACGGCGACAGGCCGGTCACCATCGATGTATGGCGGCCACTACTCGGGGAGCGCCGCGGGCCCTTCCTCGAGCAAACGCACGAACCCCGCCTCGTCGATGATCGGCACGCCCAATTCCCCGGCCTTGCCTGCCTTGGACCCCGGCGACTCCCCCGCCACCACCGCCGTGGTCTTCTTCGAGACCGAAGCGGCCACCTTGCCGCCGCGATCCTCCACTGCGAGGCGGGCGGCCGCACGGGTGAAGCCATCCAGGGTGCCCGTGATCACCAGGGTCACCCCGGCCAACAGGCTGCGGTCCACCCCCTCGGGCTCGGGGTCTTCGAGACGCACCCCTGCGGCGCCGAGCCTGGAGATCAGATCACGATTGGCAGAATCGTTTGCCCAGGAGCGCACCGAGGCCACGATCTCGGGGCCGATCCCGTCGATGGCCTCCAGTTCCTCATCGGTGGCATCGAGCAGGCGGTCCATCGACCCGAACCGGCGCGCCAGCACCCTGGCCACCGTGCCACCCACCAGGGGGATGCCCAGTGCGGTGAGCAGCCTCCCCATTGGGCGGTCGCGGGCGGCGTCGATGGCCCGTTTCAGGTTCGAGACCGAGATCTCGCCCCAGCCCTCGAACCGCAGGAGGTCATCGGCCCGGAAGGTGAAGATGCCCGAAGGGTCCGAGATCAGCCCCTCGGACAGCAGCAGGTCGACGGTCTTGTAGCCGAGGCCCTCGATGTCCATGCCCCCCCGCCCTGCGAAATAGAACAGGTACTCCCGCAACCGGCTGGGGCAATCGAAGCCCCCGGTGCAGCGGGCCACTGCCTCGTCCCCGCTCCGCACGATCGGATTGCCGCAGAACGGGCAGGTCTTCGGCATCTTCCAGGGCTTCTCGGCACCGGTGCGCAGCGAGGGCACGGGGCCGACCACCTCGGGGATCACATCGCCGGCCCTGCGTACGACCACCGTGTCGCCCACCCTGACGTCCTTGCGGGCCACCTCGTCCTGATTGTGGAGGGTGGCGTTGGTGACGGTCGCCCCGCCCACAAAGACCGGTTCCAGGACCGCAAACGGGGTGACGGCCCCGGTGCGCCCCACATTCACCTCGATACCGACCAGACGGGTGGTCTGCTCCTCGGGCGGGAACTTGTATGCGATCGCCCAACGGGGACTCTTTGCGGTGAACCCCAGTTGGCGCTGATCGGCGAGGGAATCGGTCTTGACTACGACGCCGTCGGTCTGGTAGCCGAGATCGTGGCGAGCCGACTCGGCATGCTCCACATATCGCAGCACCCCGGCCAGATCGTCGACGTGCTCGATGGCGGGGTTGACGGGCAGGCCCTTGGCCCTCAGCCAGGTGAGGCTCCCGGTGTGCGAGGTGAACGATGGACCGCCCTCCAGGTACCCCATCTGGTAGATCCAGATGGCCAGGCCTCTGGTGGCGGTGACGGCCGGGTCCTTCTGACGGACCGCCCCTGCCGCCGCATTGCGGGGGTTGACGAACAAACGCTCACCCACCTCGGATTGGGTCTGGTTGAGTGCTTCGAAGGCGCCAAGAGGCATGTAGACCTCGCCGCGCACTTCCATGACCGCAGGGTGGTCGTCGCCCAGCAGCACCAGAGGCACGCCCAGCACGGTACGCACGTTGGCGGTGACGTCCTCGCCGCTGACCCCGTCGCCCCTGGTGGCCGCCCTGGTGAGCCTGCCGGCCTCGTAGGTGAGCGACACCGCCAATCCGTCGATCTTCAGTTCACAGGCGAACCCGGCGGGTTCCCTCCCCAACAGGCGTTCCAGGCGGGCCTCCCATTCCCGTAGCTCCTCGGCGGTCTCGGCATGGTCGAGGGAGAACATCCGCTCGCGATGGGTGACCTCGGCAAAGAGGTCCGACGGAGGGGCGCCCACCCGCCTGGTCGGTGAGTCCGGGGTCGCCAGATCCGGGTGTTCGGCTTCGAGCGTCTCCAACTCGCGGAACAGGGCGTCGTACCCGGCGTCGGCAATCTCGGGGGCATCGAGCACGTGATAGCGGTGCGAGTGGTGACGCAGCAGGTCGCGCAACTCGTCGATGCGGGCCGCAGGGTCGGTCACCCACCACCTCCTGTCCGTCGGTCCACTCGGGAACGATCATACGGCCGGGCACCGACACCGACCGGTGATCTCACCGGCGCAGCGTCCCCTCGATCGTGCCCCCGCCCAGCACCTCGTCCCCCCGGTAGACAACCGCAGCCTGGCCGGAAGCCGCCGCCTCCTGGGGAGCATCGAACCACACCTCCCAGGTGCCGTCGGCAGACTCTGAGACGTGGGCGGCGGCGGGGGCCGAGCGGTAGCGGACCTCTGCCTCGACACCGGGGTCGGTGGGAGGGGCACCCGACACCCAGGTCATCCCCGCCACCCGGCAGCCGTCCACCAGCAGGTCGTCTCTGGTCCCCACCACCACTGTGGCGGTGGCGGGTCGCACATCGAGCACATAGCGGGGTTCGCCGACCGCCACCCGCAGGCCGCGACGCTGACCGACCGTAAAGCCGACGGCCCCATCGTGACGGCCTATCTCGACGCCGTTCGTGTCGAGGATCGGCCCCGGTTCCGCGATCTCCGGGAAACGCTCCCGCAGGAACGATCGGTGATCGCGAGCGATGAAGCACAGGTCCTGGCTGTCCGGCTTGGTTGCGATCCTCATCCCCCGCCTCGACGCCTCGGAACGCACCTGGTCCTTGGTCATCTCCCCGATCGGGAATCGGATGCGGGCGAGGTCGTCCTGGCCCAGCATGTGGAGCACATAGGACTGGTCCTTGGCCCCATCGGTGGCCCGCAGCAGATGGAATCCGCCGCCTTCCTCGCGGATGCGAGCGTGGTGGCCGGTCACCAGCAGGTCACACCCCAGAGCAGCGGCCCGATCGAGCAGGGCTCGAAACCGGACCCGGCGATTGCACTCGATGCAGGGGTTGGGGGTGCGGCCCGCCAGGTATGCCTCGGCGAACGGTTCCACGACCCTGTCGTTGAACTCCTCGACGTAGTCGAGCACGTAGTGACGGATTCCAAGGCCGCCTGCCACCCGGCGGGCGTCCTCTGCGTCGGCCACCGTGCAGCACCCGTGCAACGGCAGAGACCCGTCGGGCCCCTCCCACTGCTTCAGGGTGGCGCCGATCACCTCGTAGCCCTGATCGAGCATCAGGGCGGCCGCCACGCTGCTGTCCACACCGCCGGACATGGCCACCAGGGCCCTCATCTCAGGCTCGCCAGTGCCTCGACCACCATCGCCGCCGCCTCGTCGCCGTCCTCGGGACGGGTGGTCCATCCGAACGAGAAACGCACGCACTCCGACGCCTCGGCCGGGCCCATGCCCATCGCCGCCAGAACGGGGCTGACGGCCACGGCCCCGCTGTTGCAGGCCGACCCCGCCGAGGCACCCAGTCCCAGGCCGTCCAGCAGGATCAGCAGCGTCTCGGCAGGCACACCGGGAATCCGGACGTGGCTGTGCTGGATCAAACGGGCGTCGAGCGGCCCGTTGATGGAGAACCCTTCGACGGCACCCGCCAGGCTCTCCTCGAAGCGGCGCCTGGCCTCCCCCACATCGATGCGGAACCTCTCCCGGTCGGCGGCGGCCGCCTCCATTGCGGCGACCATGCCGACAATGCCCGCGACGTTGTGAGTGCCGCTGCGCCGGCCGAGTTCCTGGCCCCCGCCGTGCAGCACCGGTTCCAGGGGGATCTCCCTGGGGGCCAGCAGCAGACCGACTCCCTTGGGCCCCCCGAACTTGTGGGAGGCAAGGGTGATCAGGTCGGCTCCCAACGCCTGTGCCGTCACCTCCTCGGACACGAACGCCTGGACGGCGTCGGTGTGGACCACGGCCGGGCCCGCCGCATGCACTGCAGCGGCGATGGCCGGCAGCGGTTGACGGGCTCCCGTCTCGTTGTTGGCCGCCATCACCGACACCACCGCGGTCGCCGGGGTCACCGCCGACGCCACCCCGGCCGGGTCGGCCAGTCCGTCACCGTCGACCCCGACCACAGTCAGCGGGCATCCGAGGCGCTCCAGGAACCTGGCCGTCTCCAGGACGGCCTCGTGCTCGACGGCGGTGGTGATCACACCGCCAAGGCGATCTCCCGCCAATGCCGGTCCCGCCACCCCCAGGTTGTCCGACCCGGTGCCGCCACCGGTGAAGACGATGTCGAGCGGATGGGCGGCCCCCAGCATGCCGGCGGCCCTCTCCCTGGCGTCCTCCAGCGCATGCTTGGCCCGCCGGGACACCTCGTGGATGCCGGAGGGGTTGCCGAATCCGTCGCCCAGCCACGGTTCCATGGCAGCCCTCGCCTCGGGGCGCATCGGGGTGGTGGCGGCGTGATCCAGGTACAGCATCAGACCCCGGGCAGCGTACCGGTTCGGCGGATCGCCCGACCGAATGCCGGTACGGAGGCGGCTCCGTTCATTCCTGCCCGCGATCGCGACCCTCGATCACGGGATCGATCCGCGCCACCCTCAACCGGCGCAGGAAATCGCCCACTGCCCCGGTGTACCGGTCCGGGTCTGAGGCGAAAGCCTCCCCATGCCCAATCCCCTCCCACCGCAGGTACCGGACCAGATCGGGGCGGGCCGCGGCGAAGGCGTCGGCGGAACGCACAGGGGCACGGTCATCGAGGTCTCCATGGATCAGCAGGATCTGAGTAGAGAAATCGTCGGCGGCGGCCACCTGGTCGAGCACTGCCCATTCGACTCCAAAACGGAACGTGGCCATCGCCTTGCCCCAACCGGAGAGGAACCCGGGGACGTTGTCCGCTCCGGTGCGATCATCCACCGCAGCGCCGGGGTCGAGGAACGGGGAATCGAGAACCACCCCGACGACACGTTCCGCCCAGACCGATTGCCTCAGAAAGGCCAGGGCGGCGGAACCGCCGGACCCATACCCGACGATCACCACGTCCACAGCCCCGGCGTCGAGAGCGAAGGTGACGGCCGCCTCCACATCCTCCCACTCATCGGCACCGAGTCCGTGGTGGCCCCCATCCGACGGTGGCGCCCCGAAATCATTGCGATAGGAGATCACCAGTATCGGAAGCCCATGTTCCACGAACGTGGGCAGCACGCTGAGAGCCTGCTCCCTGCCGGTATCCAGGTCGTGAACGAACAACGCCCAGGTGTCTTCGGTTCCGTCGATCCACCAGGCCGGGTAGTTGCCGAGAGGCCCCGGCACATCGATAGCAACGAACGGAATCCCGAAATCGGCGGGATCGGCAACGGGCTCCCCCCCGGACACGAACAGC
>CBDUUY010000160.1:0-5602 GCA_965370535.1 uncultured bacterium | reverse complement strand
CCTAGGCGGGAGGAAGGGAGAGAACCTCAGCCGCCGCCACCTCTGGCAAAACCTCCTGCGAGCGGCCCATCGGCCGTGATGTCCCTGCACACCTCGTCGGCTGCCTGGAACGCCGGGTCCTCCCGGTCGATGTCACCAAACGGCTTGCCTCCACCGGATTCGCCCTCGCCGGGCACTCCCCTCTCCCGGCTGAGGTCCGGATCGGCCATGTCGTACCCGTTGTCGCGCATACAGGCGGCGTACGCGACCAGGGTGTCTTCTATCTCGGAGCGGTCTTCCTGGTCGAAGCCGACGGCCACACCCTCGAGGTGGACGTCGCAGACGACTCTGGCTTCCTGGAAGACCTCTCGATCCAACTCGCCACCGTCGGCGGTGACGGGCCGGAATCGGAAGGAGCCGTCCTCATCGAACTCCGGGTCCTCCACGTCCATGCCCTCACCGCGCAAGCACTCCGTGTAGGCCAGCATCGCCTCCTCAGCATCCACTGCGGCATCAGGGGCGACCTCGATCACCTCGAATGTGGCGTCGGCTTCGAGCGAAGCCACCCCGGCGACCGTGGTGTCGGATCCGCACGCAGCGGCGAGCAGCGCCATTGCCAGGATGATCCCGGTGATCGTTCTCGTCATCGTGTTCCTCTCATCGACGGGCACAGCATCCCTCGCCCGTGTGTGAAGGCTGTGAGGACGACCTGAGAGCCACCTGAGAGTCTTCGGGCCCCGGCCCCGCGGCTTCCGTAGATCACGTACGCTGGCCGAATGCCAATCGAAGTGACCAGCGAACCGAATCGGATCGTCATCGAGTTGTCGGGGATCGCCGTCATCGGCGCCATGCGGCGCCGGGTGGAGATTCCAACGGATCGGATCACATCGGTGTCGGTACGGCCCCGCAAAGAGGTGAAGGTGGGCAAGGCATGGCTGCGCATGCCGGGCACCCACCTGCCCGGTGTGATCCACTACGGCTCATACGGCGTCGGCGCCGGCCGGGAATTCTGGGCAATCATGCGAGAACCAGATGTCGTGGTCATCGAGACCGACGGGGGCCCCTACTGCCTCATCGTCTTGGGCGTACCCGACCCGCACGGAGTCGCCGGAGCCATCACCGCCGCAACGAGGTAGAGGCGCCCTCTCGGCCGCTGCTCCCCTGCCTCCCCACCATCAGGGACGCGTGACACCTGACATCACCCGGTGGATCCCGGGCCATGCCAATCGAGCAGGTTGGCCGCCCTGAACTCGTCCACGGGCATCGGGTGCTCCGATCCGGGTGGAGAATCGGCCCAAAAGCCGACGCAGAGGACACCGCGGCATCCCGCGGCGCGGTACCGTCTACCCGACCTACGTGGAGGGAGAGACCGTGCTGACCGCACTGCTGCAACTCGACCCCGGCCTGGTGGACGCCTGCGGGCCCGAGCCCGGAATCGTGTGCGAGGCCATCTACGACCTCACCGGCAACGGCACGATCGCCCAGATCGCCAGGTGGGCCGCCAAACCCGCCGTTGTGCTCGTCATCCTGGTGGTTGCTTGGGTGCTGAACCGTCTTGTGAGGCGCACGATCGATCGCTTCGTCGAGCGGCTCATCGCCGACCGGCAGGCGAAGGCCGAGGCACGCCACAAGGACGAGGTGGACGACGGCCGGTTCTCCCGCTCCTGGCACCGCGCCATGGACAAGGCCCGCCTCCTGTCCGAGCAGGCCGAACGTGGCAAGCAGCGCGCCCTGGCGCTGGGCACGGTCCTGCGGAGTGTCACCACACTGGTCGTCTACACCCTGGCACTGATGATGGCCCTCGCCGAGTTCAGTGTGTCTCTCGGACCTCTGGTAGCCGGCGCCGGCATCGTCGGCATCGCAATCGGGTTCGGAGCCCAGACCCTGGTTCAGGACTTCCTGAGCGGCATCTTCATGCTGATCGAGGACCAGTACGGGGTCGGCGACCTCATCCATGTCGGCGAGGCGTCGGGAGTCGTCGAGGAGATAACCCTCCGCACCACCCAGATCCGAGATGTCAACGGCACCGTCTGGTACATCCCCAACGGCGAGATTCGGCGCATCGGCAACATGTCCCAGCAATGGGCCAGGGCGGTACTCGACATCGAGGTCGCCTACGACACCGATATCCCCTTCGCCGTGTCGGTCATCAAGGAGGTCGCCGACAGCGTTTGGCACGATCAAATCGAGTCGGCGACCGTGCTCGAGGAGCCCGAGATCTGGGGAGTCGAGGAATTCGGAGCCTCCGCCATCGCCATCCGCCTCGTCCTCAAGGTCGAACCGGGAGAGCAGTTCGCCACCGCCCGCGAGGTTCGCAAGCGCCTCAAGGCCGCTTTCGACGAGCACGGCATAGAGATCCCCTTCCCGCAGCGGGTGGTCTGGATGCGCAATGTGCCCGCCACCGATGAACGGGACACGACACAGGATCCTGCTCCCGCAGCGGACTTCGAAGCCAAGGGGGCTCCCGAGGGAGGCGGATAGGCCGGACCCCCGACGCGGCTCTGCCGCAGCACGGGCTGCGGCAGAGTGCACACCTCGGGATAATCGACGGTCTATGCCACTAACAGGGGTTGCCGGCCACCGGGGAGGGCAGGGCCGCCTCCGGCGCCAACCGGGTGCCCACCCGCACCAGCAAGGAGCCCACCGCCAGGCGCAGTCTTATCGGGGCCGCCCTGGCAGAGCGCAGGGCGCCATTCCGTGCCTTCTCCCTGCGACCTGCGTCGATTGCTTTCATGGTTCTCAAATCGAAGTTGTTTCCGTACATCGTCTTGTCTCCTCGTGTCTCAGTTGTCCTCGGGCTCAGTGCCCAGGAACCCTTCCAGCAACCGGGCCGCCTCCGGAACGGATCCGGTCCTCAAGCTGTATTCCTTCTCCTCACCCACCGCCACCCTCACCAGACCGGCCGATCTCAAATGGCGTACGTGGTGGTGCACCGTCGATTTCGCCAGGTCGAGGAGCTCGACTAGATCTCCGAAGCTTGCAGGCCCCTCGGCGAGACGGCGCAGGATGGTCAGCCGGCGTTCGTCGCCCAGCGCCTTGTAGAACTGCACCAGCCACGCAGGCGGAGCGTCGGGGTCCACACCCAGGTTCTCCTCGGCCACCGGGTAGCAGAAGATCCGTTTGCCGCCCCTCTCGGCGATCGCCACCCAGGGACGCAGGACCACGGACGGGACCAGGACCACACCGTCGAGGTCGGGCCGCACCACCACAGTGACCCCGTTGGTGGCCTTCTCGACCAAACGTTCCGGGTCCATCCGCCGGGCCAGCGATCGCTTGTGGTCGGCATCCCTCTCCAGCACGCTCGCAGTTCCCTCGGATACCGGAGCAACCTCGGCCCAGAGGCGCAGTACCCTCAACAAGGCGTCCCGGGACTCTGCGGGCGGCATTTGCAGCAGCCCGAGCAGACCAGGGCACTTCTCGCACCACTCCGCTGCCCTATCGATCTCTCCCATCTCGCCGGCAGCCAATGCCTCCAGGTCGGCCGGGTCTACCGGTTCGCCGGTGTGGCACGAGCCGATCTCGAGCATGCCCCTCCGCAACTCGATGGGGTCCATCTGCTCGAGGTGCTCCAAGAACCGTTCCATGGTGTGGGGAGCACCCATGGCATACACCTCACCCACCAGAGAGAGCCAGACCGACCAATCCCCCACTTCTTCGATCTGATCCATCAACTTCTTGGAGGCCCCGTCCTTTGCATCCTGGAACCACTGGGAGTCGATCTCGAAATCGGCATCCTCGGCCTCCTCGCGCAGGACGAAAAGGCTGAGAAGCACTTCGAAGGCGCCGCCCGATGCTATCTCGACCTTGAGAGGGCGTTCCGCCGTGGTGAAGTCACGCACCCTGGGCTTGGTGGTGGCCATACGATCTCCCTCGTTGTGTTCGATTTCTATCGAACGATACTACATCAATGACACAAGGTCAACAGATTTCGACCTAGTGACCCTTTCATCGAACGTCGTGGTTCACGTCGAATGCTCTCCACAGCCCTAGCATTGGCCTCCCCCACCGGAGCACCCTGATGGCCCCATCCCCACTGCCGGAGATACCCCCGGAACGCCGCATCTTCGGCAACCGCACACTCAACCTGCGGTCGATTCGTGCTATCGGGTACGACATGGACTACACGCTGATCCACTACCGGGTCGAGGAATGGGAACGGGGAGCGTACGAGCACGCCCGCAGCAGTTTGTCCGAGCGTGGCTGGCCGGTGGAACATCTCTCCTTCGACCCGGCCACCGTCATCCGGGGACTCACCCTCGACCTCGACCTGGGCAACCTGGTCAAACCGACCCGGTTCGGCTACATCATCAAGGCATCACACGGCACCGAGTTCCTCGATTACGACATCCTGCGCCGTTCGTACCACGGCACCGCCGTCGATCTGAGCGATCCCCGTTTTGTGTTCCTCAACACCCTCTTCTCGCTGTCGGAGGCCACGATCTTCTCCCAACTCGTCGATCTGCTCGACGAAGGTGTGCTCCCGGGCCACATGTCATACGGCGACCTCTATCGCACAGTGAGGAGCACAATCGACGAAGTCCACATGGAGGGTGCTCTCAAGGACCAGATCACCGCAGACCCCGAACGTTTTGTCGTCCCCGATCCGGACCTGGCCACCACCCTGATCGACCAGCACCAGGCGGGCAAGCGCCTCCTGCTGATCACCAACTCGGGGTGGGATTACACAAAGCGGATGATGCCCTACGCCCTCGACCCGCACCTGCCGGACGGACTCACCTGGCGGGACCTGTTCGAAGTGGTCATCGTGTCGGCCTCCAAGCCGGGCTTCTTTGCCCACCGCAACCCACTGTTCGAGATAGTGGACGAGGAGAAGGGCCTGCTGAGCCCTCACCCCGGCCCCGCCGCCGACGGTGGCATCTACTTCGGGGGCAACGCCACCGACCTGGAGGCCGATCTCGGCCTCTCGGGTGACCAGATCCTCTATGTGGGAGACCACCTGTTCTCCGATGTCCACGTCTCCAAGGCCCTTCTGCGATGGAGGACCGCTCTCATTCTGAGGGAGTTGGAGTCGGAGGTCCGGGACATGGCCGAGTTCCTCCCCAGTGAAGCAACGCTGCAGTCGTTGATGGACCGCAAGGAGCAGATGGAGCGCCGTCTGGCGTTGCTCCGCCTCGACAGGCAGCGCACCAAGGCGGTGGGCGACGACCCCGCCGACCTGACCGTGGCCATCGATGTTCTCTACCGCGACCTCGCCCGCCTCGACGACAAAATCTCCCCCCTGGCCAGGGCGGCGGGGGAACTGCGGAACTCGGCCTGGGGCCCGCTGATGCGCAGCGGCAACGACAAGAGCCTGTTCGCCCGCCAGGTGGAGCGCTACGCCGACGTGTACACGTCGAGGGTCTCCAATTTCCTCTACGAGACTCCTTTCGCCTTCCTCAGGGCCGCCAGGGGATCGCTCCCACACGACCCGGCCTGAAACGGGACCATCGGCCCTAACCGGGTCCCGCCTTGTGCGAGATGATGCCGGGCGAGGCAATCAAAGGTTCTCGATGACCAACAATCCCTGCCAGGCAACGGGTGCGACGGTAACGATCAACTCCACATGCTGCAGGTGTGGCCACAACCCGCAGGACTCGGGTGCCGACTGGGCCCAGTGCTCGTC
>CBDUUY010000159.1:0-5623 GCA_965370535.1 uncultured bacterium | reverse complement strand
CCAGACTCAGTAATAGTCAACAGATACCTGTCTCACCAGATGTTGACAGGGGGGGCCACGGCGTCGACGATATCGCCACGTCATTGAGCGCGTGACACCTCCATGGGGGGGTGACCATCGCTGAGCAGCATTCTCTCCCCGGAGGTGCGCCCTCAGGGCATCACGTCGAGGGAGGAACTGAACAAGTCCAGCACCGAAACACCGAACGCCTGCACCGCCAGGAAGGCGACGGCGACGATCAACGAGATCAGCATGGAATACTCGACGGCCGTTGCTCCCGAGTCTCCTCGCAACTGTCGCGGCATCTTCGTTCCTCCTTCGGAGGGTATCGGCACCTGGAGGCCTCAATCTTGAATCCCGGCCGACCTTCTTCGGAACGACTGCCCGGGAAATGGCGACATCAAGAGGCCCTCAACACCCCTGTGAGGAGTTGACCACTCCAGCAATCTCTCTCAATCTCGTGGTGGACGGTGAGATGGCCGCTGCCCAGAGTGGAGGTACCGTGCTGAGCGGGGACCTCGTCGGCTCTCGGGGTATCTCGAACGTGAGACGATGGTTGATGATCGCGAAGGACGACTCGAAGCCTGTCCGCGGGTGCAGCGACGCTGTGCCGTGGGCTCGGAGGGCTCAACCCATCACACCGTCCCGCCGGGGACAACGTCCCCGGTTGTCACAGCTAGGCCGCGAACTCCCGAAGACGGCATCCGAGCCTCCTCCCGAGTTGAGGCTCCGCTCCCGTTGTTTCCATATGAGTTGCTCGCATCGCACCCACCCTGCCGATGGGCGTACCCGGCCGACTTCCGTCATCGGTCGTTATCGGAGGTCGCGCTTGTCGCCTTCGAGGTAGTCCGAGGCGAGGGCCCGTAGGTTGGAGAAGAAGAGCGCGCCCCACATGGACCTTCCCCGGAAGTAGTGGGTCTCGCCGGAGCCGAGGTCCACAGCGACTGGGAACTCATAGAGAGACCAGTGTTTTTCGGGTTGGCCTGTGACGTGGTTGACGACGTCACGATCCATGCTTGGGCCGGCGATGCAGGGGATGACCACGTAGCCGAACTGCATACCGCGCAGCAACGGAATCCTGTTCACCTTTTTGGCATGCTCGAATCCAGATCGGAACAGAGACTGGAAGTCTGCGACCGTTGGGGCAGTCTTGTGTGTTACCAAGATGTGCTGAGACAGGACGACGAGTCCCTTCCATAGGAAGGTGTTTCTTCGGGCGGCCAGGCCGACCGTGTTCCCATCCGGGAGTGTTACATCACGCGACACCTTGAACTTGGTGCCGTGCATCCTCTGTTCGACGGAATCCAGGAACTGCGGGAAATCCATGCTGCACCTCCTCAGGGTCCGCTCGACGTCGAGACCCGATCAATCCGGCAGGTTCTCGCTCCCACCGGTCACTCTGTGGAACCTACACCGTCGAGTCCGCTGCCACCGCCGGCAACATCACCACGCCGTCCCCCAGCGTGCGGGAATGCCACCAGAGGCTCAGGCAACCGCACCGTCTTCCGCTCAAGGGGACCTCGGTATCAGAGCGCTGCGTAGTCGTGCGATACGATCGCGCAATGCGGGCACGTGCACCTCAGGGGCACCAGATTCCGAGCAGGCCACCGCTCGTTCTTGTGGAGGGTGAGTCGGTGACCGTCGGAGACCGTGACACGACTTGGCCGGCCTTCGTCTTCGTCATCTCATCCCGCGGCGAGGGCTGGGTCCCATCTCGGAACCTCGCCGCCGACTCGGGAGCGACCGTTGTGGAGGCCGGCTACGACACGACGGAGCTTGCTCTGACCGCAAGCCAGGACGTCTCTGTTCTGGAGCGTGACGATGAGAGTGGCTGGTGGTGGTGCCGGGCCGATGATGGTTCCGTCGGCTGGGTTCCGGTCGATGCGCTGGTGACGATCGGTTGAGTCGCCGCCGGCGAGAGAACAGTGCCGACCCGACCAGATGACGCCACGGCACCATCCCCCAGCGTGCAGGTATGTTCCTAGAAGGATGTTCGAGATCTGACACTTTCAGGGGTAGTGACTCGAAACCGAACCCGCTCGGAACTCTGGCTAATCGCCGATAACCTTGACCAGCACCCGCTTGCGGCGGCGGCCGTCGAACTCCCCATAGAAGACCTGCTCCCAGGGTCCGAAATCGAGCTGCCCGTCGGTGATCGCCACGACCACTTCACGCCCGAACAGCTGGCGCTTGATGTGGGCGTCGCCGTTGTCCTCACCTGTGCGGTTGTGGTGGTACTGCGAGGTGGGCTCGTGAGGCACCAATCGCTCCAGGAACACCTCGAAGTCGTGGTGCAGACCCGGCTCGTCATCGTTGATGAAGACGCTGGCGGTGATGTGCATGGCATTGACCCGGACGAGGCCCTCCCGCACGCCGCTCTCCCGCACCGTCTCCTCTACGTCGGGAGTGATGTTGAGAAAGGCCCTGCGGGTGGGCACTTCGAACCACAATTCCTTGCGATAGGACTTCACGCTATTCCTCCTTCTCGCTGCCGGCTCCGATTCTGGACGTCGGCCCTATCCCCCTTCTGCCGCTCCCTCCACCTTGGCAGATGGTCACTCCTGTAGTCGAGGTCTGGAGATAGCGTCAGCGAAGGGACGTCTCAGGCTGACTGGGCTGCACTCTGGACCGGGGCTCCATGTTCCCCCTCACTCGGGCAAGCTCACCGCCGGGTGCCCCAGTGCGCAGCAATATCACCAGAGGCGGACGCGCTGCAGGGCCGGCAGTGTCACGATCGAACACCATGAACGGCGTGACTCCAATCGTTCGCTCCAGTGGCGACCGGCAGTTCGTGACGACAACCTCCGTGCTTGCAGTGATAATTGCCGCAATGACAACCACGGCCGCTGCGGGATCGTGGCTGGTGGTGGCGCTAGGGGATTCGACACCGGCCGGATACGGTGTGCGGTCAGACCTGGCCTACCCGGCCATCTATGGCAGCCTGGTCGCGGTTGACCTCGGGATTGAGGTCAACGTCGCTAATCACGCCACCGGCGAGACTCGGTCGGTCGCCGAGTGGGTGGATCTCCTCCTCACCGACGAGAAACTCGCCGCAGACCTTGCCGGCGCCGAGATCGTCACGGTGTGGCTGGGTTGGCACGACATTCTGCCAATCGTCCACCTCAAGACGACGCGGAGTTGGCCTGACCCTATGAGACAACAACTCCAAGACCGGAACGCCGAGTTGGCGACCGCCTGGGATGACCTCCTGGCTGCGGTGCAGTCAACGGCACCCCAGGGAGCAACTGTGTTGGTTGCCGACACCGGCCTTCCTGCACCGCTGATCGAGATGTTCGGGGGTGAGCCGTTCTGGCCCGAACTGAAACGCCTGGTCTATCTCGATTGGCGGGATGTTCTCGTTCGCGCTGCCAAGGAACACGGTGCGATTGTCGTGCCCACGTGGGCGGCCCTCTCGGGACCCGACGGCGAGACCGAGCTCCATCCCGAATTCGGTTCCGAGGATGGATTCCACATGAACGAAACCGGCCAGCGCTTCTTGGCCGGACTGCACCGTCAGCACGACGGACTCGGCGGCGGGTAAGAGGCCCGATCCACGACGAGGAACAGCTCCGCTCCATGCCCCAGCGTCATCTCACCACATCCGCACGATCACCGAACCCTGAAGTGTCCACCATGTCCCCGAACACGCGTCCATGATGTTCCCGGTCTGCAGGCTGGGGCGGGCGAGAGGAGCACACGCTGCTTCCCGGCCCGGGGTGTTGGTCGGTGCAACGATGGTGACACTCCGGTTGGCGAATCGGCGATCCGGTCCGCTGGTGTCTCCGACTGGCTGGTAGCTTGCTGCGGTGACCGATACCGAGACGGCCGTTGCTGAAGCGGGCAAGCCGAAGTTGAGGGGATGGCTGCATGCGGTGATGTTCCCCGTTGCCATTGCCGCCGGGATCGTGCTCGTGGCGCTCGCCGAGACGGGGGAGGAGCGGATCTCATCCGCCATCTTCTCGTTGGCCGCCGTTCTCCTCTTCGGTGCCAGCGCTCTGTTGCACCGCGGTTCGTGGTCACCCCGGGTCACTCGACTGCTGCGACGCCTGGATCATTCGAACATCTTCCTGATCATTGCCGGCACCTACACACCGCTCGCGGTCCTGGCACTGCCTCCCGGCAAGGGCCGGGTGTTGTTGTGGATCGTGTGGGTCGGCGCGCTGATCGGAGTGGCATTCAGGGTCCTGTGGGTGGGCGCCCCTCGATGGCTGTACACGCCGGTGTACGTTGCCCTCGGTTGGGTGGCCGTCATCTACCTGCCCGATCTCCTGAGCGGTGCCGGCGTCGCCGTGGTGGTCCTGATCCTGGCCGGTGGGGTGCTGTACAGCGTCGGTGCGCTGATCTACGGCTTGAAACGCCCGAACCCGTCTCCACGCTGGTTCGGATTCCATGAGGTGTTCCACGCTCTGACGGTCGCCGCATTCACCGTTCACTACGTGGCGGTGTCGATCACCGTCTACTCGTAGGCCTACTCGCAACGCCGCCGGCCTCGGGGCGAATCAGTGGCATGTCGATGCCTGCCGGATTCTCCAGATGCGCTCTTCTGATGGTGGCCCTCTCCCCGGACGGAGTATCCGATGCAATCGCCCCCTCGGGCAGTGGTGAGTGCCGCGTCAGGCCCCGGGACCGGCGACCTCTGAGGTGACCGTCTGTGATCGTCGCAGCACCAGGAGGCCCGCCAGCAGGAACATCGACGACCCGGCCATCTCGAGCGCTTCTTCGGTGATCATCGCCGGGTCGTAGATCGATGCTTGCACGGGTACGCCGCCCCAGTTCTGGATGAGTTCGAGGACGAGAGCAATCGCCCAGGCCACCGCACCCGCCACCAGCAGCGAGGTGACCCTGCGCTCGCCGCGTTGCCGGCGCAGCACACCCCACCACCCGGTACCGACGATGCCGATGACGGGGAGGTAGAGGATCTGCCAATCGATACCGGACCACCGTTCGAGCCGTTCGTGGAGACCGTTCCCCTCGTCCAGGGCCAGCCATGCCAGGGCCGGCCACCAGATCCAGATCGACGGCCCTCGCAGGCGAGCGGTCATGGCGATGAGCAACCAGCAGGTGGCCACGGCCCAAAGCAGTCCGGCCGACAACCACATGCCGGCCGACTCTTCCGAATCGAGGTTGGCCACCAGCCAGAGCGGGTAGCGGGTTCTCTGCAGGACACCCAGCACTACCAGCACGGTGATGGCCAGGCCGGCCACAATGGCCACAGCCGGGACGGGGATGCGGGCGGCCAGGGCGGCGAGGCCCCCGAACAGTCGGCTCGTTCTAGACCGGGGCGGACGTGGGTCGCGGCTGTTCACCCGGTGAATATTGGTCGAAGAGGGGGAGGCGTCGATCGTTGCCCCGAGCAGATCGGTGGTGGAGAGCATTGGAGCCGGGTTGCGGTCCGTGGCGACGATCAGTGCTTCAGGCCGAATCAAACGGTCCCATGTGAAGAGTGCAGGTTGCCCCACCTAGAGTCGGGAGAGATGTCGGAGGGAGGCCCGCGGTGAAACGTCGCTTCGAATTGGAACCCGGTGAGGTGATCGTCGACGAGTGGGTCGCCGGCATTCCCAGCAGCAGTGGGCGCACTTGCCAGTACGGCGGATCATTGATCTTGACGACGGGTCGCCTCATC
>CBDUUY010000158.1:0-5655 GCA_965370535.1 uncultured bacterium | reverse complement strand
CAGGTCACCGTCGGTGAACAGCCGCGGCGGGAGCAGCCAGCGGAGCCGGCAGGTGGCAGGTCCGATCGCCGCCCAGGACCGCACCAGCACTTCGAGTCCGGCAGCGGTGCCCGTCGGCATCCGTACATCGCCACCGCCGATCAGGATGGACAGTGCCGCCGACCAGGAGGGCTCGTGGCCCACCACCATCACCCGGGTCGAGGGAGGCGGCGCCGATCGCAGTGCGTCCAGGACCGCCTGGGGCCCTCCGCCGTACAGAGCATCGACGACGTGCACGTCGGCGTTCCATGCCCCTGCAGCAGCAGCCATCTCGGCGGTTGCGTGCGCCCGGGTTGCGGGAGAGGTGATGACGAAGTCCGGCGCTCGACCCATCGATGTGAGCACTCTGCCCATGGTCGCGGCCGCCTGACGGCCCCGGGCCGAAAGTGGGCGGCGGGCATCACAGTCGTAGGGGGCATCCCAATCAGACTTGCCATGCCGCATCAGCACCACTTCGCCCATCAGACCATCCCCGTCGAGAGGGCGAACAGGATCTGGGCGGCGTAGTAGAGGGGCATGCCGATGGCCCGGTTCCAGAAGGTCGGAGTCACGAATCGCTCCCTGGCAACGAACAGGTCTGACCCGTAGAACAGAATGGCGGCAGGCAGCACCGGCCACGGGGCGCTGTTCGAGGCCGCTCCGGTGACCGCCGCCACCATCACGGTGATGACCACGACGTATGCGAGCACGGGCACCCGCATGTCGCGAGGCACGTGCGGCATCAGCCAGCGGCCGATCAGAATGCCGGGCACCACCAGCAGAGCCAGCGCCACTCCGGTGGCGATCGCCCGCATCCCCAATACCCCGAAGGCCCCGATATAGGCGAGGTGGGACAGCAGGAAGGCGCCCAGTCCGATCAGGAACCATGTGGATCGTCTCAGGACCAGGGCGATGTCACCGATCCATCCAAGGGCCAGCGCGACCAGCACCCAGCGGCCGTATGCGGTGTCGGCCGCTCCCGACACGACGGCCACCGCCAGGAAACCGGTTGACGCTGCGGCCTTGGGCCAGAGTCGCCAGGCAGCGTCTGCCCTCTCTGCGAACAGCAGGATGCCGAGCAGTGCCGAGGTAGCGGCGATGAGGACGATGACCATGGTTTCGAGCCTACCCCCGGCGGCGGGTGGGACCCGGAGGCACCAGATGAAGTGAGCGGGGGCACCCTTCGGGTTCTTCGTGTCGGCCGGGTCGAAGCCGGGGAGCACTCCGGCGCACAGCGTGTTGCGCCCCCCTCCGGGTGTCCTGCAGTATCGGCCGCTTCATCGTGTCGCAGGACGGCGCCGGATGATGGGGCGGGGAGAGGATCAGGGGCGGCGAAATCGGGATAATCTACTTCCAAACCCCATCTAGGAGTCGCTATGACCACGGGAATCTCCCGCCGCCTGGCAGGTATCGAAGAGTCGGCGACATTGGCGATCACTGCCAAGGCAAAGGCGCTGCGCGCCGCAGGAGAGCCCGTGATCGGTTTTGGGGCAGGCGAACCCGATTTTGCCACCCCCGACCACATCGTGGCGGCGGGGGTCGAGGCGTGCCGGACGCTCTCTGCGCACAAGTACACCCCCGCTGCCGGGTTGCCGGCACTACGGGCGGCGGTGGCGGACGTGGCGGCCCGGGATGCCGGGTACCAGGTGGACCCGGGGCAGGTGGTCGTCACCAACGGTGCCAAGTTCGCCGTGTACGCCGCTCTGGCTGCGGTGCTCGATCCCGGGGACGAGGTGTTGATGCCCGCCCCCTATTGGGTGAGCTACCCGGAGGCGATCTCCCTGGCCGATGGCGTCATGGTGGCGATTTCCACCGACGTGGGCGCCGGATTCCGGGTGTCTGCCGACCAGTTGGAGGAGGCCAGGACACCAAAGACCAAGGCACTCATCTTCGTGTCGCCTTCGAATCCGACCGGGGCGGTCTACACCGAGGTCCAGGTGGCAGAGATTGGCCGATGGGCGGCAGATCACGGCATCTGGGTGATCACCGACGAGATCTACCAGTACCTCGTCTACGGAGACACCCGGTTCTGCTCGCTGCCGGTGGTGGCGCCGGAGGCCGCCGAGCGCTCGCTGGTGGTCAACGGGGTCTCCAAGACGTACGCGATGACCGGTTGGAGGGTGGGATGGCTGATCGCCCCGCCGGAGGTCGCCACCGCCGTCACCAGGTTCCAGGGGCATGTGTCGTCGAACGTCTCGAACGTCTCCCAATTGGCGGCGCTGGCCGCCATCACCGGTCCGATGGAGCCCGTGGAGCAGATGCGGGAGGCATTCGACCGTCGCCGCAAGGTGATGCATCGCATGTTGTCGGAGGTTCCCGGCATGATCACCCCCGAGCCCGAGGGGGCGTTCTATGCCTTCCCGTCCGTTCATGGCCTTCTCGGCAGGGACCTGGGCGGCCGAACTGCCGCCACCTCGATGGAGTTGGCCGGTCTCCTGCTGGAGGAGATCAAGATCGCCGTGGTGCCCGGCGAGGCATTCGGCGCTCCCGGCTACCTGCGGTTCTCCTTCGCTCTCAGCGACGGGGACCTCGAGGAGGGCCTGAGCCGGTTGCAGAATCTGGTCGGCAGCTGACTAGAGGTGTGTCAGCGACGGACCACTAGGCCGTCCCGGCGGCCAGCGCCTCCAGGGCGCGTCGATAGCCATCGGGTCCTTCTCCGGCGATCGTGACGACGCAGGCTGCCGAGATCACCGAGTGTGCCCGCCACGGTTCCCGGGCGGTGATGTCTGAGAGGTGTACCTCGATCGTCGGGAGTGCGGCCGAAGTGATTGCGTCGTGGAGCGCATAGGAGTAGTGGCTCAGCGCTCCCGGGTTGACGATCACGGCGTCGCAATGCCCGATGGCGGCGTGGAGGCGATCGATCAGAGCGCCCTCGTGGTTGGACTGGAAGGTGTCGAGATCTATGCCCATCTCTGTTCCCCAGCGGCGGCAGCGGTCTTCCAGTTCTCCCAGGGTGATCGACCCGTAGATCTCGGGTTGGCGCGTGCCGAGCAGGTTCAGGTTGGGTCCGTGAAGCAGTAGTACCCGCATGGGGCCAGGCTATCGCCGCGGCGGCGGGTTCGCCGCCGGGGATGCGGCTGCATCGAGTGTCGCCGTGCCGATCGGGCCACCTGTGAGATCGTGGCGGGCTTCGAAGGCGCCGCGGATGGCAGCCATGACGGCGGCCACATCGGTGTCGGCCTCCGCCGACACGGCGCCGGTGGTGGCCGGGTCCCAGGTGTACCCGAGTGCGTCGTACACCGGCACCAGGGCACGGTTCACCAGGTCGGCCCTGTCGACGACGATCACTCCGCCCACATGGGCGGCGCCGGCGGTGAGTCGCTGGCCGATGCCTGCCAGTTTGAATCGGCCCCCGGTGTTGATCGAGTTGGCACCGGGGCAGTACTCGCCCGGGACCTCGCCGACTCTCGCATCGACGCCCAGCGAGCCCAGGGCGGCGATGATGATGGCATCGGCCTCGTCGAAGCGCTCCGCGATGGCCGCGCTGGGATCGGAAGAAGGAATCGCCCAGGCGAAGGCGATGGTGTGCTCGTGGAACACGGCGGCCTTGCCGCCTGCCAGGCGCCGGTACGAGCCGAACCCCTCAGCCGCGGCTATCTGCTCTGCGGCTGCAAAGGCGGGGTTGGCGGCGTCGCGACTGCCGAAGGCGACGAGGCGGTCGGGGACGTAGAGGCGCAGCGTCTCAGGGAGGTCGCCCGCACCGACCTGCCGGAGCACGGCACGGGACACGGCGGCGTCGAAATCGGGCCTGCCGGGGAACCTGTCGGTGGCGACGTGGATCTGCCTTCGCACGTGGCCGGAGGGTACCGGTATCTAACCGCTGAACCACCTGTGCCGCCCGGCCGACCATAATCCTGAGTAGTTCGGCGTGACGCCGGACCCAGGAGGCCGACGACGTGCGCCGTATCGCATCCATTGTGCTGATCGCCATCGCTGTGACGGCGTGCGGCGACGCGCTTCGGGACGTCGGGGAACTCTCCAGCAGGTTCGTGCGCGGCGACGAGGACACCACGACATCCATCGTTGCCGACGGGGACCCCGACCTGGGTGTGGCCGGGATCACCGGAGTCATCTGGCAGAACGACGCCCTCGACCTGACGGTCTCCGGCAGCAGGGAGGTCCTGATTCGGGATGTATGGGCTCGTGGTGACCAGATCAGCCCGTTCGTCCAGGCGGGCCGCCGCGAGATCGCCATGGCCTTGCCGAGCCTGCTGGTGCCCACCCTGGCGCCGTCGGCGGTGACCCACATCAGCAGCCAGTTGGTCTACGACCCGCAGACGGCCCTGCTGGATGCCGCTACCTCGGCCGCTTTCGGGTACTGGACGGCCGAGCCGTACACGCTTCCCCGCTCCGAGGCCCAGTTGGTGGTGCTGCGGATAGGGCTGGCGACCACTGAGGAGGTGGCCGGGTTCACCGACATCGCCATCTTCAATGTCGAGGGCGGCCGGGAACTGGCATGGGTGGAGGGCAGCTACGTCTATCAGTTGTTCTGCAGGACCGGGGTGATCGAGGAGGCCTGCCTGGCCATCGCCGACTCGTTCACACCGCTGTCACTGCTGGCGATGCTCGACTTCGGAGTGGACGAAGCGAGCGGCGGATGAGCGACCGGCTTCGCACAGTGGCTCCGGGGCGATAGCCTCTCCGGTCGGCAACCCCGGGAGCAGCCATTCAACACGGCCCAGGCTGGTGGTCGTACCTCCGATACGACGAAGAGCAGGATCGGCCCAGCGTCGACCGCGCTCTGCTGGTGCGGGTGCTGCGGTATGCCCGCCCCTACAAGGGACTGCTGGTGGCCGTGCTGGCGACCATCGTGGTGATCACCCTGGTATCGCTGCTGCCACCCCTGCTGATGAGAGACCTGATCGACAAGGCGATCCCCGATGAGAACCTGGGCAGGGTGACGTTGCTGGGCTTGGCGATGGTGGCGGTCCCGTTGATCAACGGGGTGGTCGGGGTGCTGCAGCGTTGGGCGTCGGCCAAGGCAGGCGAAGGCATCATCTTCGATCTGCGCACTTCGCTGTTCGGTCACCTGCAGCGCATGTCGCTGGCGTTCTTCACGTCGACACGGCCGGGCGAGTTGATGTCCAGGCTCAACAACGATGTGGTCGGTGCCCAGCAGGCCATCACAGGCACCCTGGTCTCTGTGCTCTCGAACACCCTGTCGGTGGTGGCGACCTTGATCATCATGATCGGGTTGGAGTGGCGGCTTGCGCTGGCCGCGGTAGCCATCCTGCCCTTGTTCATCATCCCATCCCGCAGGGTCGGCAAGGTGCTGCGGCGAGTCACCCGCTCCCAGATGGATGCCAATGCAAAGATGAACTCCACTCTCAACGAGACGCTCAATGTGAGCGGAGCTCTGCTCGTCAAACTGTTCGGCAGGACCCGTGACGAGGACGGCCGCTTCGGCGGGCAGGCCGCCGAGGTGCGGGACCTGGGGGTGCGGCGGGCGTTGATCGGCCGCTGGTTCTTCATGGCTCTCGGGGTAGTCAGTGCACTCGGGACGGCGCTCGTGTTCTGGTTCGGAGCAGTGCTGGTGATCCGGGGCAGTCTCACCGTCGGCACGATCGTGGCCCTGTCGGCATACCTCGCAAACCTGTACGGACCGCTGACGGCCCTCTCGAATGCCAGGGTGGAGTT
>CBDUUY010000157.1:0-5658 GCA_965370535.1 uncultured bacterium | reverse complement strand
GGATCTCGACGGTGTACAGGTCCATGGCGGTGCGGCGCAACGTGCCGTCGTCGGGGGCTTCGAGACCCAGGACGATGTCCTCGATGGCGGGTGCCAGCTTGCCTGCCGCCAGCACCAGAGCAACATGCGCCTCGGCGAGTTCCGGGGGTGCGTCAACGGCCGCATCGGACACTTGCTGTTCCCACAGGCTGACGGTGGCCCTCAGATCGTTGAAGGAACTGCGAGCGTCGTTGAACAGGATGTTGCGTGCTTCCCAGTCGTTGTTGATGGCGACCGCCTGCTGCCCAAACGAGGTCGTCTCGTTCTCGAAGGCATCCACGAGGACCATGTAGGCGGCGAGGTCGGCGGGGAGTGTCGTCGTCGAGGACGTCGGCGTGGTGGAAAACGGCGGTTCGGCCGTGGTCTCGGTCACCTCGACGCCCTCACTGGGTTCCAGGCCGCTTACGAAGACGAAGGTGAGCAGCACCATGCCGCCGATGATCAGCGGCAGGATCCACCTTCCGTGTTTGGGGTCGTTGCTCGGCACGGACAAAACGGTAGTCGGTTCTGCGCCTACCGGACTTCATCGGGGCTACGCTCGGCGTTCATGGAACTGGCCGGCACCACAGCGCTGATCACGGGAGGAGCCCACCGTGTGGGCAGGGGCATCGCCCTCGCCCTTGCGAAAGCCG
Organism: uncultured bacterium; assembly: GCA_965370535.1. Taxonomy (GTDB): domain Bacteria; phylum Actinomycetota; class Acidimicrobiia; order Spongiisociales; family UBA11373; genus JAHJML01. The sequence continues at coordinate 4,987 of CBDUUY010000157.1, read as the reverse complement.
GATGTGACCTGGTGCTGCACTACAACTCCTCGGCGGGTCCCGCCGAAGAGACCGCCGCCGAAGTGGGGGCGATGGGCCGCAAGGTCGCTCTGGTGGGAGCCGACCTGTCGGATCCGGCGGCGGCCCCTGTCATCGTTGCGAGCGCCGGCGACCTTGCCCCCATCCGGGTGCTGGTCAACAGCGCCGCCATGTTCTCCGAGGACTCCCTCAGCGATGTCACCCCAGACGGTTGGCGGGGGACGTTGGCGGTCAATCTGACCGCTCCGGTGTTCCTGACCCAGGCTTTCGCCGCGGCGTTGCCCGGCGATGTCGAGGGGGCGGTGGTCAACGTGACGGACTGGCGCACCGCCCGCCCCTACTCCGATCATTTCTCCTATTCGATTGCCAAGGGGGCCGTCGACACCTTCACCGGGGCGGCCGCAGAGCACCTGGCGCCGCGTATCCGTGTCAATGCGGTGGCACTGGGGGCGATCCTGCCGCCACCCGGCAAGGACTCCACCTACTTGAAGGAACTGGCCCGGGAGATTCCCCTGCAACGGGTGGGCAACCCCGAGGTGGTGGCCGATGCTGTGTTGCATCTGCTCCGCAACGATTTCATCACCGGCGAGATCGTCCGCATCAACGGCGGGGCCCACCTGCGGTAGCGCCCCGGCCGGTGACGTTGCCGTTCGGGGAACCAGCGATCAGTCGGGTTGGCGCACCCACGGGGCCACCTGCAGGCGGGGGGTGACCGTGGCCCTGGCCACCGTCAGCACCATGACCACCACGGCAATGGCTGCTGCGCCCAGCACCAGGTACATCACCAGCAACTGGATGACGACGGCATCGATGGGATCCACTCCGGCCAGCAGCAGGCCGGTCATCGCTCCCGGCAGTGCGATCAGGCCCACCACCTTGGTCCGTTCGATCTGGGGGATGAGAGCCATTCGGGCAGCCTCGGGGGCCAGGAAGAGGACCACCTGCTTGCGGTCGAACCCCATAGAGAGCAGTGCCTCGATCATGCCGGGTTTGTCGCGAGCAAGGGCCACTACCTGCTTGGCCCCCATGACCCCGTGAGGCATCGCATTGCCCAGCGTGATGCCGGCGACCACCACCAGGGTGAGGGGATCGAAAGGGAACACCCCGAACCCGAATACCACCGCCAGGCTCACCGCTGTCGCCCCGGTGACTGCGGCCACCGCAGGCAGGCCCGCCCTGGGCCCCACAGGCATGCGGCGGATCAGCACCGTCGAGGAGAGCGCCACCATGCCGGCCACCCAGGCCCAGGCCCACAGCGAGGACAGCGAGGAGCGGAGGATCACCGCCAGCAGCACGCCGACCGCCAGCAGTTGCACGGCTGCCCGGATCGATGCCCAGGTCAGGGAACGTTCGACCCCCAGGCCGAGCCATATGGAGATCGCCAGCGCCGCGACGACCAGTGACAGTGACGCTGCCACCACCGGCCAGCCGATGACATCGCTCACCCCTTGGTCGGCGAACGCCAGGACCTGTGCTGCGAGATGATGTGGGCCCATGCGTATCACTTCCCTGGTGTGTACTGGTGATCTTGCCACGGAGCGACCCCCCTAACGCCGGAGGTGCCGGTAAATTGGCCCGATGGATCGGATCATCATCAGTGGCCTGCTGGTGCGCGGCATCGTCGGCATCAACCCCGACGAGCGCACCAAGAAGCAGGACATCCTCATCAACGCCACGCTGTGGGCCGACACCCGCCCGGCCGCGGCCAGCGACGCCATCGAGGATGCCGTCAACTACCGCACCATCGCCAAGGCGATGATCGACCATCTGGAGCAGGGTGCTCCGATGCTCGTGGAGCGACTCGCTGCCGAACTGGTCGGCATCTGCTTCGATGCCGACCCCAGGGTCGATGAGGTCGAATTGTCGGTCGAGAAGCCGGGTGCTCTGAGGTTTGCCGAATCGGTCGGGGTGACCATTCGCCGCAGCAGGGGTGAGACATGACTCCGGCCCACCGGGTGCTGGTTTCGATGGGCAGCAACATCGAACCCGAAAGGCACATGCCGGCTGCTATCGAACTGCTCGAGGAACACGGCTGTCTCAACGTGCTGGCAGTGAGCCCCGTCTACGAGTTCCCTGCTGTTGGGCCGCCGGGGCAACCCCGGTTCCACAACGCTGCCGTGCTGATCGAGACCAGTCTCGAACCGATTGCCCTGCGCAACGACCTGCGGGAGATCGAGGCGGAGTTGGGGAGGGTGAGGACCGGGGATCGGTTCGGGCCTCGCACCATCGACCTCGACATAGTGATGATCGAAGGGATCGAGGCCGAGATCGAGGGAACCAGAATCCCCGGCCCGGATATCGCCGAACAGGTTCATCTGGCCGTGCCCATGGCCGACATCGCCCCGGAATGGGTTCACCCACCGACTGGTTCAACTCTCAGACAGATTGCAGCCGACCTGGCCACCGAGCAGGAGTTCCGCAAGATGACCAACAGAATCTCCCCTATCAACAGGACCTCCCGGTATGCCCTGGAGGGGCGGATGGAGGAGATCACGCCCAACGAGGTCTACGACGCCGAGTACGAGGCGCACGTCAGGGCGCAGTTGATCGAACTGGGCGAGGACCCCGATCGTGAAGGCCTGCTCCGCACACCACTGCGGGTCGCCAAGGCGATGGATTACCTCACCAGCGGCTACACGGGCAGCCTCGATGAGGTGCTCAACAATGCGGTGTTCGAGTCGGACACCGACGAGATGGTGCTGGTCAAGGACATCGAGTTCTATTCGCTTTGCGAGCACCACATGCTGCCGTTCTTCGGCAGGGCCCATGTGGCGTACCTGCCCGATCAGAAGATCATCGGCCTCAGCAAGATCGCCCGTATCGTGGATCTGTTCTCCCGCCGCTTCCAGGTGCAGGAGAGGCTCACATCGCAGATCGCCGATGCGATTGTGGAGGTCCTCGACCCCCTGGGGGTCGGGGTGGTGATGGAGGGGTCGCATTTCTGCATGATGATGCGCGGTGTCCAGAAGCAGGGTTCGTTGATGATCACCTCGGCCATGCGGGGCGGGTTCAAGGAGGACCCGCGAACCCGCGCCGAGTTCATGAATCTGATCGCCAAGTAGGGGGCTTCTCACCGCTGCGCTGCCGTCCTACGGTGCCGGAGTGAGATCTGTGTTCGTGTTGATCGTGTTGATCGTGGTGCTGGGGGCGATTCCCGCCGGAGCCACGATGCCGCCGCCTCCGATCCGATTGGGTGGCACCTGGGAGATGGCTTCGTCGCCGTGCGAGCCGCCGATGCCCGCCTGGGTTGCCGTGATGGGTTGTTGATCAGACCCCTTGAGCCGGGCGGCCCCGCTCGATACGTTCGAGGCACTTCCCCGGGGTCCCGTCGTCGTCACCCGAGGAGCAGCAGTGGACGATCAGCACGAAGAGGTGGAGCACATCCCGTGGGGTGAGTTGATGGCGTCGGCCGGTGACGGCCGGCGGCGGGCATTGTTTCTGGCTGCGGGTGCCCTGGGGGCACTGGTGTTGGGGGTGGTGATCACCCGGGCGGTCTCGGTGCCGGGGGCGCCTGCTCCCGAGCCGGTTCCTATTGCGGTTGTCACCACGACGACCCTTGCGACCCCGGTGACCGTGCTGGTGCCCGCTCCGGTGCCGGAGACCTCGACGACCACGACCACGCTTCCGGCCCCGGTGTTGTATCGGGAGGCCGACCTGATGGCGTTCCCTCCCGACTGGGCCGCCCGCGCCGCAGTGGCCAGGGCCGAGTGGTTCGTGACGGATTTCTTTACGGCTGACCTGGAGCCGAATGGCACTGCCGATCTGCGGGGGGCTCTGCCGGCGGGGGTGGAGTTGCCCGAGATGCCGCAGGATGCCGTGGTGGGCCTGTCCTATGTGGAGTGGGCCAGGGCGTTCCGGGTCGAGGAGGGCGCCGACGGCATCTACCGGGTGGCGGTTGCCTACCGGATGCTGGGTGCGCCCCCGGAGCGGGGTTTCCAGCGGCTGCCGGTGCGGGCGGTGGAGGTGCGGGTGGCGGTGTCGGATGCGGGTGGTTCGGTGGTGGTGGATCTGCCTACGCCGATTGTGATGCCGGTGGGCCCGAACCCGGAGCCGTGGCCGGTCGAGAACGAGATTCCTCCCCAGGCGGTGGTTGACGGGGCGATGGCGGTGGCGGCGGGGTGGGGGTCGGAGCATCGTCTGGTGGGGTCGGCGCGGGTGGCTGGCGGGTGGCGGGTGGTGCTCACCGCCACCGATGAGTTGGGCAACCGCTGGCCGCTCACCGTCCTGGTGGACGACCTGGGTGTGCCGTTGGGGTGATGGCGAGGCGGGGGAGAGCGCATGTGGTTCCTGTCCCTGTGGCGGCGGGTGGATTTCTCTTGCTCTCCCCCGTGGCGACGGGGGAGATGGGCCCGGCCGGGCAGGCCGGGGCCAGAGGGGGACCGCTCATCATCGGGTGGCGCGTCGTTTGATGGGAGCCTTCCCCCTCGACCCCCGGGGCGGGGGCATCTCCCCCGCTGGGGCGGGGGAGAGTAGAACTCGCCCTCTGGCCTTGCGGTGGCGTCTTCCTCGTGGGGCGGGGGAGAGCAGAACTCGGCTTCTGCTCCTGGGCCGGGGAGGGCACATCTGGTTTCTCTCCCCGTGGCGGTGGCCGATTCCGGCTGATCCGGCCTATCGCAACCGGGCCTCGATCGTCTCTCTCGACAGATGCCCGGCGACCGAGGTACTGGTCTCCACCGCCAGTGAGGCGGCGGCCAGGCCCCACCCGAGAGGGTCCGCCTCACCCGACACCAGCGCATAGGCGTAGCCCGCCAGCAGAGCATCCCCGGCACCGGTCACATCGGCCACCCGGTCGGGGGTGACTGCCGGACGGGTCTCGACTACCTCCGGTGTGTGAACGTGTGCTCCGCCCGGACCCAGAGAGACGACCACGTGTTCCGCTCCGGCCGCAGCGATGGCTGCCGCATTGGCGGCCGGGTCGCCGGGGTCGCCGCCGGCCAGGACGGCTGCCTCGGCGGCGTCGGGGAACAGT
>CBDUUY010000156.1:0-5661 GCA_965370535.1 uncultured bacterium | reverse complement strand
CACGCGATGGTGTTGTGGGGTTGGGGGCGCTGATCTCCCGGTCCAATTCCCCCGTTGGGGGGCCGCCGTTGGGGGCGGCCCCACCCGCGCCCAACACCAGGAGGTCAGACTCGCCCCTTGGGCCGGCATGTTCTCGTCTCGGGTCTGGTTCGAGACCCGGGGAGGGACGTTGAACGGTGTCGGCAGCAGCAGCAGGCCTATCCGCGAGGCGTACGGCATCACGATCAGCCTCTTCCAGGTGAGCACAACCCGGGTCCCGGGCCAGCGGACATCGTCGTGAACTGGATCATCCTCGCCGTCGTTGCCTCCGTCGGTTTCGGTATCGTGTCCGGCCGCATCGCTGAGGGCAAGGGTCACACGCCCGTCAAGTGGTTCTGGTTCGGCATGGTGTTGGGGGTCATCGCCCTGATCCTGATCATCCGGAAACCGCCGTTGGCCACCCACCACGAGATCGCCGAGAAGGTCGCGGAGTGGTCGGGGCCGGGACCGATCCTCGAGATGCAGGGAATCACCAAGATCTTCCCCGGCGTGATCGCCAACGAGGACGTGGACTTCTCGCTCAACAAGGGCGAGATCCACTGCCTGCTCGGTGAGAACGGCGCAGGCAAGAGCACGCTGGTGAATGTGGTGTTCGGCCTGTATCAGTCCGACGGGGGCACCATGAAGGTGAGGGGCGAGGAGGCCGATTTCTCCGGCGTGGGTGACGCCATCGAGCACGGCATCGGCATGGTCCACCAGCACTTCCAGTTGATCCCGGTCTTCACAGTCGCCGAGAACATCATCCTCGGCGACGAACTGACCAACTGGCCGCTGCTGGATCTCAACGAGGCCCGCCGCCGCATCCGTGAGATCGAGCAGCGTTACGGCCTGGCGGTCGATCCGGATGCCAAGGTCGGTGACCTGTCCGTTGGGGAGCAGCAGCGGGTGGAGTTGGTGAAGGCGCTATTCCGCGAAGCCGACATCCTCATCCTCGACGAGCCCACCGCGGTGCTGACTCCCGGCGAAGTCGATGAGTTCTTCGGTGTGATCCGCAGCCTGGTGGACCAGGGCAAATCGATCATCTTCATCACCCACAAGCTGCGAGAGGTGCTGGCGGTGGCCGATCGCATCACCGTGCTGCGAGGTGGCAAAGTCGCCGGCACCGCCGACCCGTCCACCGCCACTCAGCAATCTCTCGCCAATCTCATGGTCGGTCGCGATGTGGTCTTCCAGGTGGAGAAGGGCGAGGCCCACCCGGGCGAACCGGTGCTGCGTGTCGAGGGTTTGTGCGTCGAGGACGAACGTGGTGTCCAGACCGTGAATGACTTCTCAGTCGAGGTGCGGGCAGGCGAGATCTTCGGGATCGCCGGGGTCGAAGGCAACGGCCAGCGCGAATTGGTCGAGGCCGTGACCGGCATGCGCCGCAAGGTGGCGGGCAAGGTCGAGATCCTCGGCACCGATGCCACCAGGATGACACCTCGCAAGATCACCGACCTGGGCACCTCCCACATCCCCGAGGACCGCAACAAGCACGGCCTGGTCGGCTCGTACACCGTCGCCGACAACCTGGTGCTCAACCGCTACCAGGAGGCTCCGTTCTCCAGGCGGGGCATCCGTGACGAGGAGGCGATCCGGGTAGAGGCGGTCGATCTGGTCGAGCGATTCGACATCAGGGCGCCCGGGGTGCATGTGCCGCTCGAGACCCTTTCGGGTGGCAACCAGCAGAAGGTGATCGTCGCCCGTGAATTGACGGGTGACATCGACCTCCTGATCGTCGCCCAACCCACCAGAGGCCTCGACGTGGGTTCGATCGAGTTCATCCACCAGCAGATCATCGAGCGAAGGAACCAGGGTGCCGCCGTGCTGCTGGTGTCGGCAGAGTTGGACGAGATCCTCTCGCTGTCCGACCGTATCGGGGTGCTGTACCGGGGCAGCCTGGTCGGCACGTTCGACGGTGCCGACGCCACCCGCGAAGGACTCGGCTATCTGATGGCCACCGGGGCCTCTCCCGACACCGAGGAGGTGGCCTCGTGAACAACTGGCTCGACAACGCGTTCGGCAACCTGCGGCGCAGCATCCTCGTGGGATGGAGACTGCAACCGGTCCTGGTACCGCTGTATGCGATCCTGCTCTCCTTCGTGGTCGGCGGGATACTGATCGCCATCGTCGGCGTCAATCCGTTCGAGGCCTACTGGGCGTTGGTGCGGGGCATGTTCGGGTCCTGGGATCGCGCCTCTGCCTCGATCGCCAGGTCGGTCCCGTACGTAGGTTCGGCGCTGGCGCTGGCATTTGCATTCAAGGCGGGCCTGTTCAATATCGGCGCCGAGGGCCAGTTGCTGGTCGGCGGCCTCACGGCTGCGTGGGTGGGGACCTGGGCCTGGATGTACGACACCCCGGGGATCATCGCCATCCCGGTCATCCTGATCGCCGGGGCGCTGGGCGGCTTCATGTGGGGGTTCATCCCCGGGTTGCTGCGGGCCCGCACCGGGGCTCACGAGGTGATCAGCACGATCATGCTCAACTGGGTGGCCCTGTTTGCGGTCCGCTGGCTGGTCAACTCCCGTGATCCACTGATACTGCGGGACACCGCCGCCAGCGTGCCCCGCACCAGGGAGATCACCTCCACGGGGATTCTCCCCGAGTTCGTCGACAGCCAACCCAACCTGCACCTCGGTGTGATCGTGATGATCGTCGTCGCCATCATCATCGCCTACGTGCTGAAGCGGACGACGTTTGGATTCGAGACCATCACCGTGGGCATCAATCCTCACGCCGCCCACTATGCGGGCATCAACGTCAACAGGATCATCATCCTGGCGATGGGTCTGTCGGGGGCTTTCGCCGGACTGGCGGCAGCCGGCGAGGTGGCGGGCACGAAGCAGTTCTACCAACCGGGCCACTTCTGGCTCATGGGCTTCGACGGCATCGCCATCGCGTTGCTGGCGCGCGGCAATGCGGTAGCCATCATCCCGGCATCGCTGCTGTGGGGGTCGCTGCTGGCCGGCGCCCCGATGATGCAGCAGGAGGCGGGGGTTTCCATCGACCTGGTGAGGATCATCCAGTCGATGGTGCTGCTGTTCGTCGCAGCCGATGCGATCGTGCGATTCATCTTCCGGCTGAAGGCTGAAGACGCCGGCGGCGTCGAGGTGGTCGAGGGGGCAGGGCAATGAGTGCCGACATCATGGCCGCCCAGACGCTCGAAGAGGGCGGCTTCAACCCCGTGTTCGTGATCCTGATATTCGCCGTCGTGGGACTGGCGTTGGTGAACCGCTACCTGGCCGGCCGGCGCAACCGCGACCAAGCCACGTGGTACTGGCTCGGGGTGCTGTTCCCGGTCGCCTCCCTGTTGGTGCTGGCGCTGCTGCCGGCGGTTGCGGATGAGAAGGCCGATGCCACCGAGGTGGTGGCGGCCCGCCGATTCGGCCGCCGCCAGATCGTCGGGATCGTCTTCGGCCTGACCGGGGCGGCACTGGTTCTGCTGCTGGCGCCCAACCTGACCACCGAGACCAGGGCATTTGCCTTTGAGCCCCCCAGGTTGGGGGAGGAACAAGTGGCGATCTCGTTCAATCCGAAGACCCTGGTGTTGGTGATCGGAATCGTCTACTGGGCCGTCGCCGGGTTGAGTTTCCTGCCCCACAGACACAACAGGAAGTCGCTGCTCGCACAGGTCATCGCTGCAGCGCTGGCGGTCCCGTTGGTCATCGGTGTCGCTCTGGCGCTGTCGGCCAGTGCCACCTGGACCAATGTGATGGTCCTGTTCGATCAGTCGCTGGTGCTGGCCACCCCGATCGCCCTCGGTGCCATGACCGGCCTGTGGTCGGAGCGTTCGGGCATCATCAACATCGGTATCGAGGGCATGATGCTGGGCGCGGCCGGGGTCGGGTTCATGGCCTTCTCCGTCCTCGGAGCGGCCAGCAGCACCGCATGGTTGTGGTTTGCGATCCTCGTCGCGATCCTCACCGGCGGCCTGCTGGCACTGCTCCATGCCGTCCTGTGTATCCGCTACCAGATCAACCAGATCGTCTCCGGTGTGGTCATCAACATCCTGGCGCTGGGCCTGACCGGGTTCATCCGCTCCCAGGTGATCGTCCCGAGCGGCCACAGCAAGGGCATCTCCACCGCCGATTTCGCCATCCCATTGCTGAAGGACATCCCGATCGTCGGCGACACTCTGTTCACCGGGCGGCCTCTGCACTTCTTGATGTATCTGGTGGTCTTCCTCACCTGGATGGTGATGTTCCGCACCGCCTGGGGGTTGCGTGTCCGTGCGTGTGGTGAGCAGCCGCACGCCGCCGAGACACTGGGCATCAACGTCATCAAGATTCGCTACCAGTCGGTGGTCCTGGGCGGCTTCATCGCCGGCATGGCCGGTGCCTGGTTCTCTATGGAGGCCCAGTCGGGATTTGAGGACAGCATGACTGCCGGTGCCGGGTTTATCGCCCTGGCAGCCATGATCTTCGGCAAATGGACACCGTGGGGCGCTTTCGGCGGCGCCTTGTTGTTCGGATTCGCCAGGGCACTGGGGACCCGCCTGCAGTTCCTCAATGTGGAGATCGGCGACTTCAGCATCCCCAGCGAGTTCTTCCAGATGCTCCCCTTCATCGTGACGCTGGTGGTGGTCGCCGGTGCCCTGGGCCGGGCGGTGGCGCCGGCCTCAGAGGGCCTCCCGTACTCGCCGTCCAAGTAGGTCGGCGCGCCCGCGGAGCGGTAGTCTGCCCTGCGCCATGCGTTCTCGCACCGCCGTCCTGATAGCCCTGCTCGCCTCCGCCTATGTGGCGGCGCAGATGCTGGCCGACATCTCGAGCCTCAAGATCACCGAAGTGGCCGGGTTCAGCATGGATGCGGGCACACTCGTCTACCCGTTCACCTTCACGCTCCGTGACCTGGTCCACAAGGTGGCGGGCAAGCAGGTGGCCAGGGCTCTCATCGTGGGGGCAGCGGTCATCAACCTCTTCATGGCGGGTTTGTTCTGGGCCGTGGATCATCTGCCGGCCGTGCCCGGTGTGGGGCCCCAAACCGACTCGTTTGGTGCCGTGCTGGCGCCGGTGTGGCGCATCGTGTTCGCCTCGATCATCGCCGAGGTGGTTGCGGAGTTGATCGACACCGAGGTGTACTCCGCATGGGCAAGGCGCTTCGGCGAACGCCGTCAGTGGGGCCGGGTGCTGGCCTCCAACGGGGTGGCGATCCCTGTGGATTCGGCGATCTTCGTGATGATCGCCTTCGCCGGCGTCGTGAGCTCCGGGGATGTCTGGGAGATATTTGCCACCAACGTCGTGGTCAAGGGCCTGGTGACTGTGGTATCGATCCCCTGGATCTATTTCGTGCGGGCCAGGGTTCCGGAGACCCGTCTGGAGTAGGAAACCGTGCGGTCGATCGGATGGGGTGTAGTCGGATCGGGATAATCAGCCGCCGGTGTCGGGGGAGACCCGGCCGTAGAAGGTGATCGCCTGCATCGCCAACTCCCGGAACGGTTCCTTGCCCTGGTAGGTCTGGCCGGGGTACGCACTGGTGATCTTGATGGTCAGGCTCGATGTGCGGATGCTGCGGATCTGCACTTTCTGTGGTTCGTTGGTGTCTTCCAACTCGACGATGGTGGCCTGGACCAGATCGTCGGTGATGATCTCTATGCCCTTGGCGCGGGCGTTGCGGCGGAACCGCTCCTCGTCCTGCAGGTTGTCGATG
>CBDUUY010000155.1:0-5666 GCA_965370535.1 uncultured bacterium | reverse complement strand
GCCATCACCGGAGCCCTGGTATTCGAAGGGACCGCCGCCCCGCCCCTGCCTTCGCGTCCTCCGCGCACCGGCGGGCATGCAATATCAACTCCGCCACGGCCTCATGGGGGGCGCCGTTGGGGAAGAAGCCATCCCCCAACTCGCCTGCCCGGCGGGCCGCCCGCTTGCTGTGACCTCCCACCACGATCGGGATCGGCCTCTGTACCGGGAGCGGCCTGCTGTAGACGTCTTCGAAAGAGACGAACTTCCCCCGGTAGGAGGCCGTGCCCCCGGCCCACAACGCCCGCAGCGCCCGGATGTAGTCGTCGGTCCTGGCCCCCCGGTTCTCGAACGGCACCCCCAGGGCGGCGAACTCCTCAGCGAGCCACCCTGCCCCGATCCCCAGCAACATCCTGCCGCCCGAGAGCACATCCAGGGACGCCGCCTCCTTTGCCAGTATCACCGGATTGCGCTGGGGCAGGATCACGATGCCGGTTCCCAGCAGCAGCGTCTCGGTGACGGCAGCGACATACGACAGCCAGACCAGCGGATCGGGGATGTCCATGTCCTCCACCCCGCCTGCCATCCGCCCGGATCGGCTGTAGGGGTACGGCGACTCGTACCCGGCGGGCACCACAACGTGCTCGACCGTCCACAACGAGTCGAACCCCGCCTCCTCGGCGGCCCGACCCAATTCGGCGGCGCCCCGGCCGGTCACCGCTGCTCCGGTGTTGGCAAAGGCCATCCCGTATTTCATGGACAGGGAGAGTACTTCTCAGCGCCGCCAGAGGTGGCGGGTGAACAGCAGCAGCACCGGGAAGATCTCGAGGCGGCCCAGGATCATCAAGAACGACAGCAGCCACTTGCCGGGAGCCGTCACCGCTGCATAACTGGCGCCGGGCCCGACATCACCCAATGCCGGACCGATGTTCCCCAGCGCCGAGGCCACCGCCGAAGCAGATGTCACCAGGTCGATCCCCACCCCGAAACCCGCCTCGGACACTGCCAGCAGTAAAGTGCCGCCTAAGAAGGCCATCATGTAGAAGAGGAAGAACGACTGCACGCTGTCCACGATCTCCGGAGCCACCGGCCGACCGCCGTACCGGGTCACCAGCACCGCATCGGGGTACAGCAGTCGCTTCAGATCGGCCGCCGACGACCGCATCAGCAGGCCATATCGATAGGTCTTGACACCGCCCGATGTGGAACCGGCCATCGCCCCGAAGAACATGAGACCCACCACCAGGATCTGCAGCCACTCCACCCACCTGGTCCAATCCTCCGTGAAGAAACCGGTGGTGGTGACCAACGCCAGAGCAGCGAACAAGCCATTGCGGATCGTGTCGCCCGCTCCGCTGCCCGCCGACCACAACCCGGCGACGATCACCACCGCGGCCACCACCACGATCCGCACATAGAGGCGGAACTCGGTGTTGAACAGGTACTCACGTGGGTCGCGCAGCGCCCGATAGTGCAACGCATAGGACACCCCGGTCAGGAACATCAGGGCGATCACCACCCACTGTGTGTAGGCCGAGAAGCCCGCCATGGAGTCGGATTCGGTCCCGAAGCCTCCCGATGCCACGGTGGTGAACCCATGGGCCACAGCCTGGAACAACCCCATGTCCCCCAGCGCCAGCAGCAGCACCGCCCCCGCCGTCAGCACCACATAGAGCATCCACAGGCGCTTGGCGGTGTCCCGAAACCTCGGGGTCAGCCGGGACGGTTCCGGGCCGGGAGTCTCGGCCCGCGCCAACTGCACACCTCCGACCCCGAGGAGGGGAAGGATGGCTATCGAGAGCACGATGATGCCCATGCCTCCCAGCCACTGGGTCATGGACCGCCAGATGAGCATGCCGTGTGACAGCACGCCGGGGTCGGCCAGCACCGAGGTTCCCGTGGTGGTGAACCCCGCCGCCGTCTCGAACAGGGCATCGGTGGGGTCGGCGATCGACCCGGTCAGCAGATATGGGAGCGCCCCGAACACCGTGATCACGAAGTAGGCCAGGCCGGTGGTGGCAAACGCCTCCTTGGTGTTCAACTCACCGCGACGCCCCAGCCGCCGCCAGCCGATCAAGCCGGACGCCAGGGTGATCCCCGCCGACACCAGAATCCACGCTGCGTCGTGCCACTCCCGATAGAGGACGCTGGTGGCGGCCGCCGGCAGCATCAGAGCGCCCACCCCGGCAACGACCGCCCCGATGATGTAGACCAGGCGCCGGATCATGCCGCGCCGCCACCGTGACAGGTCCGGCATCCAGGGGAGGGTCGGCAGCCTCACCCGATGAACATCCCCTCGACCTCCTCGATCACCGAAGGCTCGGCGAGCACCACCAGGTGATCGCCGCCCCTGAAGACGGTGTCACCGGTGGGCAGGAACGCCTCGCCGTCGCGGATGAAACCCCCCACCACCGCACCGGCCGGCACGCCCAACTCTCGCAGGGGCCGGCCCACCGCAGGAGCATCGGGGGCTACCTCGATCTCCATGGCCTCGGACCTGGTGTCCTTGAACGTCGCCACCGACAGGATGCGGTCCCTTCGCACGAATCGAAGGATCTCGCCGGCGGCCGCCACCCGGGACGACACGATCGCATCGATACCGACGTCCTTGAGCAGACCGGCCACCGCAAACCGCCCGAATCTGGCGATGGTGTTCGGAGCTCCCACAGCCTTGGCCACCATGCAGGCCATCAGATTGACCTCGTCCCACCCACTCAACGCCACCACCACATCGCCGTCACCCAATTCGAGGCGGTCCAACACCTCGGGTTCGGTGGGGTCGCCGACGATGACCATGGCATCCGACTTGCCGGCGATCTCCTGGCCCCGGACGGGGTCGGCCTCGACGAGCACCACCTCATAACCCCCGGCGATCAGCATCTCCGAGGTGATCTGGGCGACCTTGCTCCCGCCGAGCACCACGACCCTCCGCACCGGCCGGTATTCGATGCCGATCAGATCGACCGCCATGGGCACGTCGCCACTGCGGACCATCAGCAGAACGTGATCTCCCTCCTCCACCCGGGTATGGCCCCGGCCCGCCACGGCGGATCCCCCCCGGACCGTCGCCGCCAGCACCCAACGGCCCCGTGCAGACTCCCGCATCCCCGCGACCGTATTGCCGGCGAAGGCGGCTCCGGGGCGGACCCGGCCTCCCACCAGCACCAGGCGCCCCCCTGCGAACTCGGCCAGGTCGGAGACGCCCGGAAACCGCACCAGAGACATCACCTCCCCTGCCAGGGACAGGCGGGCGTCGATCATCACGTCCACCCCCAGGCCCGGAGCGACGTCCCGCACATCGGGGTCCTCGACCCTCGCAACGGTTCGGCGGGCACCCATCTCCTTGGCACTGTGACAGGCGATCACATTGGCACCGTCGGCATCGGAGACGGCCAGCACCAGGTCCGCCTTGTCCACGCCGGCCCTGCGGAGCGCCGCCGGACTGGCGCCGTTGCCTGCGATGACCAGGCAATCGAGTCGGTCCTGCACCCTGGCGGCCTTGGTCTCGTCGGCCTCTATGACCACGACGTCCTGGCCTTCGGCTATGAGGCGCTCGGCCAGGTAGAAGCCGTCGTGCCCTGCCCCGATGATCACCACATGCATGGCCACGCTCGCTCCCCTGCTCCGATTGCGTCAGCGTAGACGCGCCGGAGGGGCCCTCATGGGCCCCTCCACGGCATGGGAACAGGTCTCAGGCGCCGAACCCTGCACCCACCGGGGCTTCGCCGCCGGGGTGGCCGGGGCGGCCGGGCCGGCGGGGTGGCCGGGGCCTTTCGCCTCCGGGCCGCTCGGGCGGCCCCTCGTTGACGAACGTGGTGATCTTCTCCTCGGCGTCGGCCAACCTGGCGTCGGCCTCCTCCTGAGTGAGTCTGCCGTCGGCAACCGCCTGGGCGAGATGTTCCTCGGCCTCAGCGACCAGCGCATCGATCAGTGCACCAGTCTGATCTCCTGCGATCTCCGCCAGGGTGGCGCCATCCTTCAATTGGGCGGCGAGATCATCGGTGTCCATGCCCAGGAACTCCGCTGCGGCCTGGAGGCCGTGTAGGGGCCTGCGCTGCTGGGGACGGCGGAAGGGCGTCCCATCGGCGAGCGCTTCGGCGACCGCCTGGGCCTGGGCCTGATCGATGGTGCCGGCCTCGACCAGAGGGCCGAGTCTCTGCACGATGGCGGCGACGCCCCGGGAGGCGTCTTCCCCCGCCGGCGCCTCGTCGTTGGTCTGTGCCAGGGCAATGCCCGACATGACCAACGCGGCCACCGCCATGATGGTGATGCCGATCTTCAGTGTCTGCTTCATGACACCCTCCTGCGATGTCTCTCTGGTCCGGGAGGACCCTGTCGATCATCACCTTCGGACATGCGTGTTCGAGGATCGTTAAGGCCGATCGAGGGTTTGATGGATTCTGTCCGGTGTCAACCGTCGTTCTCGAGCGTCCTTCGAATCCGATCCCTGGCATCGTCCGGCAACCGAAGCCGCCCGTGCTCTCGGGTCAGCCTGCGTACCTCCCCGACCTCATCCACCACGATCCGGCATGCCTCACAGGTGGCGAGGTGCTCGGCCGCCTCGGCCTGCAGACGCTCATCCACCGGTCCATCGAGGAGATCGGACAGCCGTGCCCCCAGTTCGTCACAGTCGAGACTCATGCAGATATCCCTTCAACATCTCTCGCAACTCGCCCCGGGCCCTCATGACCCTCATCTTGACCGCAGACTCGCCGATCCCGAGGGCGAGAGCGGTCTCGGCCACCGACAGTTCCTCGACGTCGCGCAGCACAAATGCGGCTCGTAGAGGCTGCGACAACTGGGATATCGCCGCATCGATCCGCTCGGCCAGTTCCCGTTGCAGCACCGCTCCATCCGAGCCATCCACGGCACGGTCGGCTCGCCGTTCGAGGGCATCGTCCTCGGTGGGGAGGTCACGGCGGCGGCGCAGCGCGGCTACCGCCTGCCGGTAGCCGATCCGGTAGATCCACCCTGCCAGCGACCCGTCCCCCCGATAGGGAGAGCGCCCCCGAAGGATCGTCAGGAAGGTCTCCTGCACCACGTCTTCGGCGAGGTGCCGGTCGCGCACCACCCGGACGGCAAGCGTGTAGATGCCGTCGGCGAACCGATCGAACAGCGAGATGACCGAAGAATCCATGTGACCGATGGCGAGCGTACCGCGTCGTACCCATTGAGACACCATGTAGGAGGAACTCATGAAGATGAATCAGGCCAACTGGGAGCGGATTTTCCGGGTGATCCTGGGTATCGCCCTGATCGTGATCGGCTTCGCCGTCGTGGGCGGCACCGTTGGGACGATCCTGGGAATCGTCGGCATCGTCCCACTCGCCACCGGTGCCATCGGCTGGTGCCCGGCGTGGTCGCTGTTCAAGATCAACACCCGCAGAGAGACCGCGTGAACGATCGTTCACCCGCGGAGCCCCCGAGCGATCGGGGGCTTCCCCGCGTCGTGGTGGTCACCACCCCGCACTGCCCGAACTGCCGAGCGATCAAACCCGCCCTCGACGCCGTCGGAGAGGAGTACCGGGGCCGTGTGCACACCGAATGGGTCGATGCATCCCTGCAACCCGAGGCCGCCGCGGAGTTGGGGGTACACGGGGTCCCCACCCTGATGGCGTTTCACAGCGATGGCACCGGCGGAGGGCGCCTCGTCGGCAGGGCAGGGGCCGGGGACCTCACAGCCCTCT
>CBDUUY010000154.1:0-5706 GCA_965370535.1 uncultured bacterium | reverse complement strand
CCTGCAGCGTCGCCACCGAAAGGCCGGGCTTGTCTGTGGTTATGCAACCGGTTCTCTGAGGTCGATCACCAGCCCGGCCTCCTGCCGGGCTTTCTCTATGACCTCGATGATCTCGCGGTCCACCAGTTCCTCGCGTTCCAGCAGGGCGTCGCGTAGTGCCTCGATGATGTGGCGGTTCTCCCTCAGCAATCGGGTCACGATCGCCTTCTGCTCGTGGAGCAGTTTCTCGACTGCGTCACGAGCCCGGTCGTCCTTCAACACCTGGGCAACCAGGTCACCCCCGAAGGCGCCGTTGTCGGCGGCCCGGAAAGACACCAGCGAGCCGCCCAGGCCCAGGCTCCCGACCAGTTCGACGGCGACCCTGGTGGCAGAGACCAGGTCGCCGCCGGGCCCTGTGCCCGACTCGCCGAAGAACAACTCCTCCGACACCATGCCGCCCAGCGAGATCTGAATCATCGCCAATGCCTCACTGCGGCGCTTGGTGTAGCGCTCCTCCAGGTCGCTGTGCGCCAGCAGACCGAGTGAATCCTTACGTTTGACGATCGTCAGCAGTTCCAACTTGCGCCCGGTGCCCACCAGGTATGCGACGGTGGCGTGGCCCGATTCGTGGGTGGCGATACTCACCCGCTCCTCCGGCGTGTACTCGGTGGGTTCGGCCAGGCCTATCTCGACATCCATACGAGCCCGCCGTGTGTCGGCGTGGCCCAGTCTGGTGCGGTCGTCTCTCATGGCGAACAGCAGCGCCTCGTCGAACAGGCGCTCCAGCGATGCAGGGGAGTAGCCCATGGTGGTGGCGGCCAGGTCGTCTCGGGCCTGGTCGTCCATCGTGTCGTCGTGGGCTTTCTTGTTGAGGAAGTAGTCGATCAACTCGCGCCGCTCGCTGCGGGACGGCAGTGGGAAGTGGAGCACCCGGTCGAAGCGCCCCGGCCTCAGGAGTGCCGGGTCCAGTGAATCGGCCCGGTTGGTGGCGCCGATCAGCAGGATGTTGGCGAACGATGCGGTGCGGGTCTTGAGGTGGCGGTGGCTGGGCAGGAACCTGTTCACGAACCGGATGAACCAGTTCCTGAACTTCAGGCTGCGGGGAGGGTCGTCGAACGACTGCATCTGCACCAGCAACTCGTTGACCACCCCGCCGACGCCTTCTGAGATCGCCGAGTGCTCGATGGTGGCCGCTGAGATCTCCGAATGGGTGGCCCGGTTCATCCCGCCCCGGGTGCCGCCGATGGCATCGAACTCCTCGATGAAGCCGATCGCCCCACCCTCCTCCCGGGCGACCTTGCGGAGCCGGCGGAAGTAGGAGCGGATCTTGCGGGCGGTGGCGCCGTACCACATGCTCTGGAAAGCGGTGGAGGACACGAACAGGAACGGCACGCCGGCCTCCCGGGCCATTGCCTTGGCCGTGTAGGTCTTGCCGGTGCCGGGAGGCCCTTCGAACAGCACGCCGCGCCGGGGTTGGCCGCCCATCTCGTCGCGGAAATGCTGGTGGTTGAGGAAGACCTCCAGGGTGTGGCGCACTTCGCCGAGCACAGGGCCGAGGCCCTTGACGTCTTCGAAGCCGACGTCGATCTGTTCGGGGAGGAAGATCGTCTCGGGGGAGCGCCCGTTGCCGAGCATCGGGACGACGATGATGACGCCGAGTAGCAGGACGATGAAGACTGCGGGAAGCCAGATCATCGCATCGGCCGGCAGTCTGGGCCAACCGGGGGAGACCGGGTTGCCGGACATGAGTCGAATCCACAGCCAGGCCACCAGTGGCGACAGGAAGATGGCGATGCGGCGCAGCCTCTTGCGGCGCTGCCGCTCCCTCGTCACCTGAACATCGACCGTCATGGTGGTCCCTCTCGAAGTCAGCCTCCAGCCCTGCGTGCCAGCGTAACCACCCAGAGTGGTCGTGGCTAGGGAAGGGCGGTGTCATTCGAAGTGGCGGAGGTGACTAGTCATCCGCGTCGTATCCCGCCGATACCTTTTCCCCATGGTCTGCCGAGCCTGTGGAGCCGTTGATCGAGGTGTGCTGTGCCGTCACTGCTCGCAGTCGCTGCGGCCCGGCGGGGAGCGGCGCCTGCCCGGAGGCCTGCTCGTCCGCAGTGCTCTGGCCCACGACGGGGCGGCCCGGATCCTGGTTCACAACCTCAAGTACCGGGGCCTGACGGCGGCCGCCGGCGTGCTCGCCGGGCCCGTCACCGAGGTATTGCCCCGGGATGCCTGCTGCCTGATCCCCGTGCCCCGGGTGCTGCTGCGGCTGTGGCGGTACGGCATCGATCCGGCCGCAGCTCTGGCCGGTGCAGTCTCCCGGGTCACCGGGCTCCCCGTCGTCCCCCTGCTGGCGCGCCCGGTGTGGTGGGCGGGTCGTGCCGGGCCGGCCGGTGCGCGACGGGGCACCCCGGCCTTTCACGCCGGGAGGCCCGTCCCCGCCGGTGCCGTGCTGGTGGACGATGTGCTCACCACCGGGGCCACCCTCTCCGCAGCAGCGGAGTGCTTGCCCGGTGTCGTCGGAGCGGTCACCGCCACCGGTCCGTCCTGGGGAGTCTGCTGAACGGCTGCATCACCCGGCAGGTTCCCGGCTGTGGTTCCCGGTAGGATCAGAGAGGAGGCCCTTTCCATCCAGGGCCCGTCGAGCAGAGGAGCATGCGTGTCGTCGAGGCCGCAGCGTCGATACTCCGAATGCTCCAGACCCGTGCCACACCGTCCCCGGGATTCCGCGCGCTCGGAATTCCGAGAAAGGAGCCCCGCGTGGAGGTTCGAGTTCACGGCACCCACATCGATCTCACCGAGGAGCTGAAGGCTCTCGCCGAGGAGAAGGTCACTCACGCTGCCCGCGTGTTCGAGGACGCCCGATTCGCCGATGTCGAGTTCAGCGAGGAGACCAATCCCCGCATCGCCGATCGGTTCCGGGTCGAGATCACCGCGACGGCGGGGGGCCAGACGGTGCGAGTCGAGTCTTCCGAATACGACGAACGCTCCGCACTCGACGTGGCCGTGGACAAATTCGAGCGGCAGTTGCGCAAACTCAAGGAACGGCTGATCGACCGATATCGCAAACAAGGGGACAAACGGCTCAATGCTGCTTCCCCCGGCGTCGAAGAAGACCTCGGAGCGGCAAACGATCTCCGGATCGACCGGGTGAAACGATTTGCCGTCAAGCCAATGACGCCAGAGGAGGCAGCCCTGCAGATGGACCTGCTAGGTCACAGTTTCTTCCTGTTCTTGAACGGGCAGACCGACCGATACAGCGTCCTCTACCGTCGTCGAGACGGTTCGCTGGGGCTGATAGAACCACAGTGAGCAAGACGAGAGTCCTGGTTGTAGACGATGTCGATCTTTTCCGCAGGGGTCTGCACGCCGCCCTGACCGGGGCCGGGTTCGATGTATGCGGCGAAGCGAGCGAAGCCGAAGGCGCCGTGACCGCAGCCGAGACCTTGCAACCCGACGTCGTGGTACTCGACATCCTGATGCCGGGCCTTTCCGGCCTCGACGTGGTGGAGAAGATCACCGCCGTGGCTCCCGGCTCAAAGGTCCTGCTGTTGACCGCCAGCGAATCCGAGGAGGATCTGCTGACCGGGATCAAGGCCGGTGCCCGCGGCTACGTCGTCAAGGACACACCGTTCGACGATCTCGCCAGGTCCATCACGGAGGTTGTCGAGGGCGGAGCAGTCATCTCTACCCGGATGGCCGGCAAGTTGCTGGATGTGCTGGTCCAGTTGCTCCGGCACCAGGAATTCCTCGCACCCCGGAAGCCGACACTGACGGGCCGTGAGGTCGAAGTGCTGGGGCACGTCGCCCAGGGCATGACCTCCAAGCAGATCGGCCGGGTTCTGTTCATCTCCGAGAACACGGTGAAGAACCACATCCGCAACATCCTCGACAAGCTCGGACTCCACAGCCGCAACGAAGCGGTGCTGTTTGCAGTCCGGGAGCATCTGATCGAGCTCTGAGATGGCTCTTCCGACCGATCCCAATCTCTCCCTCGATGCGGACGATGCCCTGGAAGATCTCGACGCCGGAGTGGCCGGGGAGTTGACACGCCTCGAGACCGGCGACCTATCTCCCAATGATCTGAGGGACAGGCTGGCGCCGCACCTGCCGACTCCTTCCGATCACTTGGGTATCGGAGTCGGGGTGCTGCGAGACCTTCTGAGGGTCGAGCAGCGTGCCGACCGGGTCCGTCGCATTCTCCGCATTTGGGAGTCGAAGGTCACCACGGCCATCCGATCCCGCGACATGAATGCCGCTGAGGCATGGATGCGGGCCGTGACCGGGGATACCGAACGGCCACCGGAGCACGCCAAGGCGGTGCAGTCCGCCGGCCAAGCGTTGTCCCGGCCTGCCCTGATCGACGACTTGATCGTTTGGATCGTCGACGCCGACTCCCTCGACGCCGCCGCCGGATTGCTGGCCGAATGGGGAGAGCCGGTGGTGCGGCGAATGGTGGACCTGATGGCGGTGGACGATCCACCCGTCAACCGGCGATATATGGTCGACGTGCTCACGGTCATCGGTCGTTCCGACAGCAGGTTGCTCACCGCATACGTCGGGGACCACCGCTGGTTCATCGTGCGCAATGTCGCCATCGCTCTCGGGCGGTCCGGCAGGCTGGCGACGATCCCCGCGTTGCACAGCCTGGCAGATCACGAGGACGCCAGGGTGCGGGTCGAGGCCCTTCGCGGTCTGGCTGCCATCGACGGCGATGCGGCGTTGGGGGATCTGATCAGCGCGTTCTACGACGATGACCTCCGGGTCCGGCAGGTGGCGGTCTCGCTTCTGCGAGCCTGTGCCAGCCCGGGAGTGGCAACTCGACTGGCCGATGTGCTGCGCTCGGGCAGGCTGGGAACGGCCGAGTCGGAGCGGTTGGTCGAGGTCATCGGTGAACGGAAGGGCGCTTCCGTCCAGGGCACTCTGGAAGACCTTGCCTCGCGGCGGGGCCGTCTGGGAGCCGCCAAGGCGGTCCGGCTTGCCGCCAAGCGGGAACTCGCGAGGAGAGCACAATGAACGAGTTCCCGGTCCGGTCCTTCCTCACGGCGCTGTCGCACGCTGGGGAGAGGATGCGGCACCATCCGTCCGGTCACAGTTCGGTCGAAGACGCTGTGACCGCCCTGATGGAGGCCGCCGAGGTGCTGACGGTGTCCGACCGGGAGGTGGCGCTGACCATCTCAGGGGGTGCCGTGTACCTGGGACCAGAGATGCTCCCGCATGTCACCGTCGGTTTCAACGGGATGATCTCCGAGATGCGGCGGCTGGGGATCGATTCGATCACCCTGTTCCACGATGCGGACCGTCAGGACCTGGTGGATCTGGCGGCGGTCATGGGCGGAGTCTCCAACGATCTCCCCATCGGTGGCACGGTGCGCCTCAATGAGCGGCCGTTGGCCGGATCGGACCTGCAGGTCGTGCCCATGTCGGAGCTGCGCAGCACCTATGCGGCGTCGTTGGAGACACTGCGGGGGGTGCCGGCCGGCGGAAGGCTGGAGTTGCAGAAGGTGGCCGGTGTGATCGAGGGCTTTCTGGGGAAGCCGGCTGCTCATTCGCTGATGCTGGCGACGCTCCGCAACTACGACGAAGCGACCTTCTACCACTCGGTCAACGTGTGTCTCCTCACGTTGACGCTCGGCGGGACCCTGGGTTTTGACGACGATGCTCTGCGATACCTGGGGGCTGCCGCTCTTCTCCACGACCTCGGCAGAGTGCTGCTGGGAGAGGTGGCGTTGACCA
>CBDUUY010000153.1:0-5713 GCA_965370535.1 uncultured bacterium | reverse complement strand
TCCAAAACCCCCCCTTTTGGCCCCCACCCCCGCCCGGGGGGGGGGGCGGGGGTGTCGGGGCCGGGGTGGTGGGGGGGGGGCCCGGGGGGTGGGGGGGGGGCGCAGCCGGAGGGCTGGGGGCCCCAGGAGGGAACGTCATCAGAACCCGAATTCGGTCGTGTAGCTGGAGCCGCTGCCGTCGAGGGAACTGCTCTCCTCTATCACCGTCCGGCCACCGACCCGCACGATCAGCGTGAAGTCGACCGGCCCCCCGCCCGTGGAACACGGACTCGTGTACCAGACCTGGACGCCGTAACCACCCCGCAGCGCCTCACCCTCCGGCCAGAAGATGTTCTCCACCGGGGAGGATGTGACGTTCGACCCACATGGGTAGTTGGCGTCGCGATCGAGTTGCCCCCCCGAAGGTGATGTGCGATCGCTGAAGGAGATCAGGAAGCCTTCGGGGTCGGTCACCTTCAAGTCCAGGTCCACCGGGGCGGTCCAGAACAGGGTCACCTGGACGTCGCCGCTGCCGAGGTCGGCGGGCACTGTGAACTCGCCGGGGTCTGCCGGTTCGGGAGGCATCAGGCTCTCCAGTTCGTCCCGGTTGGCAGCGACGAAGGCGGGTGCCAGTTCCCCTGCCACCACCTCGGTGGCCGGGTCGATGGTGGCCTCCCGGCAGGAGAAATCGGCCGTCGCCGTCAGGCGCTCCTCATCGGCAAGTGCCCCGGCCTCTTCCGGGGTGGCCCGGGAGAGCCTGTCGGTGAGGTCGGCGATGAGATCTGCCGGAGAGTCTGCGGAGTAGCCCTTGCCGGCCATACACGAGGACCAGGCCTGCAGACCGGACACCATTGCCGGATGGGCCAGCGTGTCGGCCTCCAGTTGCTCTATGGAATAGGGGAGTGATTCGAGGATGGCCAGGGCGGCGGCCAATTCGGCTGCCCCCACCGCAGCACAACCCCCCGGCGATGTCGATGAGGCCAGGACGCCGCCGTAGAGAGCCTGCTCGTAGGCGTCACGGTCGAAGCCATCGGCGCCCCCATCGCCCAGGGTCACCTCGCCTCCCGCCGGTCCGGTGGCGATCCCGTACCCGTCGGTCTCCGGGTCGAGCACCTCGTCGAGATCCTTCACCACAGCCGGGCCCCGGTA
The DNA here is from genome assembly GCA_965370535.1 of uncultured bacterium. Lineage (GTDB taxonomy): Bacteria > Actinomycetota > Acidimicrobiia > Spongiisociales > UBA11373 > JAHJML01. The sequence continues at coordinate 4,585 of CBDUUY010000153.1, read as the reverse complement.
CTCAAATCCTCGCGCCGCCATGCAGGATGAGATTGCCCGCGTCACCCGGATCTCGACGGCGGTGCCGAGCAGTCCGGGATCCTCGAAGAGCATCTCCGGGTTCTCGAGCACAGTCTCGGGAGCGGTGCGGCCGGCCAGTTCCGGGACCCGGACGACTGCCCGGTAGGCCACCAGGGCGGCGACGGCCACGGCGGCACTGGTGGCCAGCCAGATCAGAACGAGTCGTCGCTTCGAATGATCCATGGTCCGGCCAGCCTATCGGCCCGGCACACCTGGGGAGTTCTCGATACCGCTCTCGACGGGTCAGCCGAAGTCGAGGCATCCGTCGTGGCCTGCACTCAGATACCAGACCCGCTCGGTGAAGCCTTCCGGGTCGTCCTCGGTGGCCAGGTCGATGCCCACCGTCATGCCGCTGTTGAAATCGGCCAGGCCGCGTTCCCTGTCCAGGATGAGTGGGTCGCCGTACAGGGCGGCGAACTCGGTGATGCTGGAACCGATGCTGAGGCCCTCGGCGGTGGCCAGTTCCCTTGCTCCGACATCGACCTGCTCGGCGTCGAGGGTGATGTACTCCCATTGGGCGAACGACGTGTCGCTGAACCCCTCATCGCTGAAGTGAGCGAAGAAAACGGCCCGGTTGGCATTCCCGGACGCGGCGGGGTCGATCACCCAGCGGAGGTGGCGGTTGAATCCGGTGCAGTTGGTGATGCTGCCGCCTTCCCAACCCGAGTCGGTGGTCGGTTCGCCGAGCAGCAGTGTCAGGACTTCTATCACTGCGATCGGTTCGTCGCCGAAACCGACGATACCGAGGCCATCGGGCGCCAGCACCAGGGGGCCGAAGTCGATCTCAACCCTCGGCGGCGGCGGGTAGTCGATGAGCAGCGAGTACGACTCCGTGGTGGCTGAGATCACCCGAATCCGGAACTCGTCGTCGTCGCTGATCACAGCCGACCACTGCGGCCCGTCTCTGGCATCGTGGAGTACGTTGCCCTCCTTGTTGCGCACCGAGAACTGCACGGCGCCTTCGGCGATCTCCACCGTCAGTGTCCTGCCGGCCTCCCCTTCGATGATGAGCAGATCATCGTCGCCGGGGGTGACGTTGCCTGCGATCCGGATGTCGTTGCGATCCTCGGGGAACTCGATGGTGCGGGTGGCGCCGCATCGCCGGGCCAGTGATGCAAAGGTCGCCTCATCGGGGGACCCGGTGGGGATCAGTCGCATCTCGGCCTGCAGGTAGGCCACCATCGCCGAGGTGATCGGCCCGAAGACCCCATCGATGGTGACGGCCGGGCCGTCCTCGGTGATACGTTCGTGGCCGGTGCACACCAGCAGGAACTGCAGTGCCTCGACGTACTCGTTGCGGTCACCCTCGGTCACGAATGCGGGACCGTTGGGCTGCAATACGACGAACTCTCCCAGTGTGGTCGTGGTCGTCGCGGGCAGGGTGGTGGACACGATCGTGGTGGTGGAGGACGGGGTGAGCGCGCTATCGCCGGTGCAGCCTCCCGCTACCAGGGCACAAGCCAGCACCAGACCGACACGGTTCTGCCACATCGTCACACCACCAGGCTACGCATCCGTGACGCATGCGACGAGTGGAGATCAGGAGAACATGGTCTTTGGGCGGTCCTCGAGGACTCCATCGATGTAGATATCGGCCTTCTCGTTGTAGAACGAGATCAGCCCGGCGATCTTGGCCGATTCGGCAGCAGGGAACGGGTAGCTCCATGCCAGATCCTCATGGAGGGCGGTGCCGGTGTCTATCGACCAGTACACGGCGCGGCCTTTGTATGGGCATTCGGTCGAGGTGTCCGTGGGCGTCAGCAGGTCCATCCGCACGTCGGTCCTGGGGAGGTAATACCTCACAGGCAGGCCGGTCTCGAAGAGCAGAGCCGGCCGGTTGCTGTCGGCGACGGTCACCCCGTCGATCTCGACCCTGATGTTGCGACTGCTGTTGAGAACGTCCACCCGGGTGTAGGGGTCGCGGGCGTGCACATGGACCTCCTCGTCTTCCTCGAACCAGTGGTCCATCGCCTTCCATACGAAGGCGATGTGTCCGCGCAGGTCCTCTATGGGGGAGTCCGGGTAGGAGTACGCCGCAGCGGTTGCGGTGGCGCCACCTGCTTCGACTGTGAAGGTGGTCGGAGTACCGCGGCTGGGCGACCTCTTGCCATCACCCTCTTCGACGAGGAGGTCCATGCGCACGTCGGCCTGAGGGATGTAATAGGTGGGGTAGTAGGGCATCTCCCACACCAGCAGCGCTCCGGTGGTGTCGGCGATCACCTGGCCGCCCAGATACATGCGAATCCGTTTGTGGGACTGCTCGACCCGTACCCTGCCGCGTTCGCTCATGTAGATGCCTCCTCTTCGGCGTCCTCAACCATCAGCGGGCCGGAGGCATTCCGTTCTGCCATCTACGCTGGTGCCGTGGACCTCTTCTTCTCCCTGGTCGTGATCGCAGCGGTCCTGCTGCTCTCCGCCGTCGTGGCGTTGGGCGTCCGCATGGTCGACCAGAGCCACACCAGGATCAAGAAGGCCTGGAAGCGGGTGGCAGGGGAACTCCATCTCACGTTCTCGCCGGAGACGTTCCTCAAGCGGGCCCACCTGGCCGGCACGGTCGAAGGTGTTGGTGTAGAGGTGAAGAGTGTTGTCGAGAGCACCGGCACGTCTTCGCGTCGGTGCACCCGGTACATCGTCTCCTATCCGCCGCTGGGCGTGGGTCTGAAGATGAGGGCCTCCGGGGGGTGGCAGAGGCTGGCGCACGTTCTTGGTGCTCAGGACATCTCGACGGGCGATGCCGAGTTCGACCCGGTGGTGACCGTCAAAGGCGATGACGAGGAAGCGGTCCGGAGGCTCCTGACACCCGCCAGACGGATGAGTGTGCATCGCCTCATGGCCGAGCACCGGGGGGCGGTGGTGGACGACTCCGGCATCACCTGGGATTCCAATGGTACGGAGACCGATGCGGACCGCATGCTGACGGTGATCCGCCGCATGGTGGGTGTCGCTGTCCGATTGTCGGAAGGGAATGTGGCGTATGCCGATTCGGCGATGCGGGTGCGGGCCGAAGGGAACCCTGCCGAGGCGGCCGAGATGCTGCGATCGGGCACCGTGAACCTGGAGGATCGCAGGGATCACGCCGAGGCTGCCTATGCCGGGGCCCGCTACGACGAGGCCGCCGAGGCACTTGCCGATCTCGAACGTGCGCTGCCCGCCGACGGCCAGGTGGCGGCCTGGCGCCGTCGCGCCGATGAGCGCAGGACCCGTGCCGCGCTGCCGGAGGCGACGGGGGATTCTGTGCTCACCGACCCGGGTGAGGTGGCCGCCGACGTGTTCGACCCGAATCTGCTCACATACGAGGCCACCCGCCTCTTTGAGGATCGCTACGAGGGACGCACCGTGCGGTGGCAGGGCAAGGTGGTGCGTTCTTCGTACTATCGCACCGACCTGGAGTTCGGGGGCGGACCGGGGACCAGGGCGGTCATCAGGGTCCATCGCCTCGGCTGGGATGTGTACGGGGGCCGGGATGTGGATGCAGTGGTGGCACTGCCCGCCGAGGCCCACGCAGTGCTGCAGGGAGCGGGGGATGGGGAAGTGGCCTTTGAGGGGCGCCTGGTACGGGCCGATTCATTGATGCGCAACCTGTTCGTGGCCGAGGGCCGCTTGCTCGGCTGAGCGGTCAATCCCCGGCCCGTCCTCCCAGGTAGAAGTACCAGATGAGGAAGGCGGCGGCGGTGCGGCGGGGCGCCCAGCGTTCGGCCAGTGCCCGCAAGTCGCCGGGTGGCGGCGGTTCGGAGGCTCCGGTCAATCTCTGCCATCCCACCCGCAGCGCGAGGTCGCCTGCCGGGAAGACGTCCCTCCTCCCCAGCGCCCAGATCAGGTAGTTCTCAGCGGTCCAGAGGCCGATGCCGCGCAATGCCGTGAGGGCTTCGATCGCCTCTGTGTCCTGCATGGCGTCGAGGGCATCGAAGTCGAAGGATTCGTCGAGCACCGCCTCTGCGATACCCCGGGCGTACTCCGCCTTCATGCGGGTGAAGCCGCAGGCACGCATCGACGTGTCGTCGAGGGACAGCAGACCGGCGGGGGTCACGGCCCCTCCCAGGGTGGAGGTGAGCCGTTCGAACATCGCCCCGGCGGCGGCGATGGACACCTGTTGGCCCAGGATCAGCCACACCAGGGTCGCGTACCCGGTGGGCCTCATCCTCACCGGGAAGTCTCCGGCCACTTCGGAGGCAGCCGCCAGCAGGGGGTCGGCAATTGCCAGGGCCGCTGCATCTGCCCGGATGGCCTCGTGCCGGCCGGTCATCGGCTCAACATGGTCCGCAATCGAGATCGTCGTCTCCGAAGAACACATCGGTGAGGATGGCCGTCCCAGGAGATAGGCCGGCTGCTGCATCGCAGAAGAGTCCCGGCACGATCTCGGGACTGCCACCGGCCCCATGGAACCCGGCTGCATCTAGCAGAAGGGCAACGATCGTGTCGTGATCGGCCCGCCGGTCTTCGGGTACCCCCACGGCAGACAGCGTCTCGACCGCACCGAACACGCGGTCTGCCGCTGCGGGGTTGACGATCGGCGTCCTGGTCACCT
>CBDUUY010000152.1:0-5718 GCA_965370535.1 uncultured bacterium | reverse complement strand
GGTACCTCTCGACGGTTCGACGCGCTCGTCGGCTTGCCACCGATAGAAGGCCGACCAGGGACTCAGCGCCGACAGGAACCCTATGGCCAGCTGCTCACGAGGGCGCAGAACCCTACGAGCCTCGGAGGCACAGCGCAGCGGATCTTCGACCCACTCCAGAGTGGTCATGCTCACCGCTCCGTCGATGCAGGACTCCGCTAGGGGAAGATGCTCGCCGACTCCTACGCACCGCCGAGTCGGCAGCCCCGCTGCCCGGAGCTGGCCCTCGCTCACATGGCTGGAGACGGATCCACTGCGATGATCTCGAATCGATGAGCCAGAGCCCTGGCGAAATGACCCGTACCCGCGTTGCTACCGACTATGGCACCCCGAGGCGTGTCCGCCAGGATGCGCCGGAGGGCCGGGCGCTCGAGTTCGTCGACGAACGAACCGATCGTAGTGCCGAACCACGCTTCGTAGCCGGCGGCATCTCCAAACACGGATCCGTTCAGGTCAGCTTCCTGTCTTTTGACCGACTGTGGCTTCTGGTCAGGCTCCGAGGTCTCGGCCCCACCTCTTGCCCCTCCATTGTCGCGCCGACAGAACACCGTCGAGCTGATTGATTCCCGGCCACGGGGTTGAGGCCCGGTTGAGGGCCGTGAGAAGGCGGGGTGATCCGGCAGATGTGGAATGCATGTACGGCTTGGAAAGGAGAGAAGAGGTCGGACAGACCGATTTTGGTACCGATTCTGGAGCCGAGGACGACAATGGGTTGTGCCTTTGGGTCGGCCCGCGCTCCGCGTGTGAGGGCGTCGTGTTCAGGTATACCGTGCTGTGGCAGGTGCCGAGTTCCTTGCCGACTCGCCTCGACCGGGAATCCCGGGGAGGGAATGCAGGGTGCCTGCAGCTGAGGTAGAGGCAGAGCCTTGGGAGGGCGAAATGGATCAGCGAACCGTCGAGATTGCGGCGTCGGTGGAACGGATTCTGCGATCAGTCCCACCGAAGGTACTCGTCCTGGCGGCCGCCAAGGGACGTACGACAGCGGAGGTCAACGCCGCTGTCCAGGCCGGCATCCGCCATGTGGGACACAACTACGTGCAAGAGGCGCGAGCCATGATTCCGGCTCTCGACGGCGAACGGGCAGGGGGTCACCACGTGACCTGGCACATGATCGGCCATCTGCAGCGCAGGAAGGTGAATCAGGCCGTGCAACTCTTCGACGTGATCGAAACGGTCGATTCGTGGCGGCTTGCCGTGGCCCTCGAGCAACGCTGTGCGGCTGCCGGACGGGTCATGCCAGTCTTGGTGGAGATCAACAGTGGACGAGAGCCCAGCAAGACGGGCGTGCTGCCCCAAGACGTCGACGATTTCGTGAGGCGCTTGGCCGACCTGCAGAACCTTCGCGTCCGGGGACTGATGACCATGGGACCGCGCTTCGGCGATCCGGAGCAGGCGCGACCCTACTTCCAGGGGACGCGGGCCGCGTACGACCGCCTCTCAGCCTGCAGTTATTCCAACGTGACCATGCGCTACCTGTCTATGGGCATGAGCAACAGTTACCGGGTAGCCATCGATGAAGGGGCCAATGTTGTTCGGATCGGCACAGGGATCTTCGGCCGCCGGCCGGAGGAGCAGTAGGAGATGGCGGTCCCGCGGCCTGGCCGGGGTACGAAGCACGGAGCTGCTGCCATCGGATTACTCGGAACCTGCCCTCTCCCGCGCCCCCAACCGGGTGGGAGGCGACAGCCGCGTGAGAGTCTGCGATAGGGAGGACGGGTAATGCCCGAGACGATGCTTCAGCCGTTGGATCTGGGGAGCCTGACACTGCCCAACCGCATCGTGATGACCACGCTCAAGCTGGGGTATTGCACCGATGCCGGGGAGGTCAACGACAGGCATATCGAGTTCTATCGCCGTCGCGCCCAGGGAGGGGTGGGGCTGATCAGCAGTGGGCCGCTGTATGTGCAAGTCGACGGGAGAGAGTTCCCCACACAGCTGGGGGTCGATTCCGACAGACTGATACCGGGATTGCGGCGGTTGACGGAGACGGTCCACGCAGTTGGGGGACTGGTGATGGCGCACCTCAATCACGCCGGCCGGGCCGCGAATCCGGCGCTGGTGCCCTCCGAGTCGCTGGTATCGGCCTCAGACGTCCTCTGCCCGGCCAACCAGGTCAAACCCCGATCCCTGATCCGGGGAGAGATCTCCGAAGTGATCGGCGCTTTCGCTTCCGCCGCCCGCCGGATCCGAGAAGCAGGGTTCGACGCAGTCGAGATTCCGTTCAGCCATGGCTACCTCATCCACCAGTTCCTTTCTCCGCTCAGCAATCACCGGCGGGACGAATACGGCGGCACAGCCGAGAATCGCATGCGCTTCGGCCAGGAGGTGATCGCCGCGGTTCGCGATGAGGTTGGGCCCGGCTTCCCCATCGTGGTGCGCCTGAACGCTGTCGACCACGTGAAGGGAGGATTGGAACTGCAGGACGCCGTCGCAATCGCCCGCCGGGTGGAGGCCATGGCGGCAGATGCCGTGAGTGTGACCTCCGGCACCATGTGCGAATCGGTGCCCTTTTGCCTGTACCCAAGTGGTACGCCCAAGGCCCATTTGCTTCCCATGGCGGCTTCCATCCGGGAAGCCGTAGACCTACCGGTGGCCGTAGCCGGGAGAATCCGAACGCCATCGGTTGCCCGGAAGGCACTATCAGACGGACAGGCGGATCTGATTGGGCTGGGCAGGCCACTGTTGGCGGATCCCGACTGGGTCCGCAAAACGGAAGTCGGCGACGAGGAAGCGATCCTGCTGTGTGCAGCCTGCCACCAAGGGTGTCTGGCCCAGTTGCGGAAAGGTGAGGGCACTGGTTGCATATTCAACCCCCTCACCGGACGGGAGGCCCAACTCCCAATCACGCCAGCCAAGCGGCCACGCCGCGTGATGGTGGCCGGTGGCGGTCCGGCCGGATTGCAGGCGGCGATCACCGCTGCACGACGCGGTCATCGGGTCACGTTATGCGAGAAGAACGACCACCTGGGAGGGCAATTCCGCCTGGCGGCGATGGCACCGCACAAGGAGGGATTCTTGGACGTCGTCCGCTACCACGAGTTGATGGCCCGCCGCGCCGGAGTGGAGATTCGTCTGAACACCGAGGTCACACACGCGATGCTGGATGCCATGAGACCGGAAGTTGTTATCGCTGCAACGGGTGGAATCCCCCTGACCATCCCGTTTCCCGGCCTCACCGAATGCCGATGGATGCGGGCCACCGACCTGCTAGGCGGGGAGAGGTCGATTGAGACACCAACTGCCTTCGTGATCGGAGGGGGGTTAGTGGGCCTGGAGAGCGCCGACTACCTCGCCGTCCGAGGAACCCGGGTGACGCTCGTCGAGATGCTGGACGCCGTTGGCAGTGATATGGATCCCCTGGCAAGGACCGTGCTGATAGAACGACTGAGGAGAGGCGGCGTGAGCATCGAAACAGACACGGAGATTGCTCGGCTGACGAAGAGCACGGCGATCGCTGTGAAGAGGGGTCTGCAAGTGACCTTCCCGATAGAGACCGTCATTCTCGCGGTCGGGGTCCGCGCCAACCGAGACCTGCCCGACGCGTTAGCCGACAGCGACCTGGAATACCACGTCGTTGGTGATGCTGTGGAACCGCGCAAGGCACTCGAGGCGATCCGAGAGGGATTCGAGGTCGGGAACGGCATATGACCGCGGGCTCGGATTGCGAGCCGTCTGGAGCGTCGTCGGTCCTTTCGCTCTGCGAAGTGTGGTTCGGCTTGAGGTAGCGTTGGTGACGTAGCTGATGACGAAGAGACGTGAGTACCCGTCGATTCCCTTCAGGGCGGGCTCAAACCCCGGATGGGTCACCAGTTCGCCCTCAGTGCTGACGGGATGAGCTTCACCACGGCGGCACTTCGAGGTGTGAGAGCCGTCCTATCAGGACCACTGCGAATTCTCGAACCCCACATCAACCCCGGTCAGGGCGTGGGTTTCGGGCTTGCCCTATTGCGTAGGGAATCGGCGTTTCTCGAACCCGGCCGGCTCGTTTCTTCGTGAGCATTGCTCGTTACAGAAAGGCGTGCCACCTCGCAAGGGTTCCGGCGTGTCGAATGGCGGAGACCCCGCTTGAGACCCCGTGGGCATCTGCCCAAACGGGCGAGACACTAGGGCCAGGAGCAGGAGCTATTCGCAAACCCTCTGATGACTCCCGGCGCAGGGGCGCCCTGTCATTCGGCAGGCGCTTGGTGCCGCGTGCGATTTCGGGCCGCTTCGACACCGCGCACTGCGAGGGGACCGGCGATGGCGAGCGTCATCACGTATGCAGCGGAGAGCGTTCCGATACGCGCATCGAGGCCGGCCGCGATGGCTAGTTCGGCGATCACGATCGAGAACTCACCGCGGGGCACCAGCATTGCCGCCGCTCGACGGCGGCCCCAGACTCCGACCCCATCGGCTCGTGCCGCCCACCACCCGGTTGCTGCCTTGGTGGCCGCGGTGATCGCCCCGAGTCCAACCGCCGCCCAGATCACGGGACCGAACGCTCCGGGATCGACCTGCAGCCCGAAGAAGAGGAAGAAGATAGCGGCAAACAGATCGCGCAGCGGGTGCAGCAGGCGAGTGGCTCGCTCGGCGGCCTCCCCGGACAGCGTGAGCCCAATCAGAAAGGCCGCCACGGCGGCCGACACCCCGAGTCGGTCGGCAAAGGCGCCCACTACCAGGGACACTCCCAGAATCCCCAGCAGCACGGCCTCATCACTGCGTCTGAACAGAGCGGCCATCAATCGCAGTTCACGCGAGCGGGGCCGCAGCAGCACCACCAGGACCAGGGCCACCAGGGCGACCGCTCCGATTGCACCGCCGACACCCGCCCCGAGCAGGGCCGCAGCCAGTAGCGGGAGGTAGACGGCCATCACCAGGTCCTCGACGACCAGAAGGGTCAGCACCGTGCCTGTCTCCCGGTTTCCGGTGAAGCCGAGATCGTTGATGAGTTTCGCGATCACCCCCGACGATGAGATGTAGGTGACACCGCCGAGGACGGCTGCGCCCAACGGCCCGAACCCGAGCAGGAAGCCGGCGATCACCCCGGGAGTGGCATTCAGAATCAGGTCGATGATCGCCGCCAGCCATCCGGTGCGGAGGCCGCGCGCCAGATCGCGCGGTGTGTATTCGAGGCCAAGCATGAGCAGCAGCAGCACCACCCCGATTTCGGCTCCGACCTCGACGAAGCCTTCGATCTCGTCCAACTGGAATGGTCCCCCCGTGCCGAGCAGGAGGCCGGCGAGAAGGTAGAAGGGTACCGGTGACAGGCCGAGGCGACCGGCGAGAACGGCCAGTACCGCCAACCCCAGCAGCAACGCTCCCAATTCGGCCAAAAGGCCGGTAGTCCCTGCGGCGGCGAGGGTCAGGGCGAAGCCTCCCCACCTCGCAGCAGGCGCCGGGCCTGCCGGACGCCCTCGGCGGTACCGACGACCAGGGCCACATCACCGGCCGCCAACTCGAAGGCGGGCCCGGGGGCCGGGTAGGGCCGGTCACCCCGGAGGACCGCGACCACCGACGCACCGGTATGGGTCCTGACCTGAAGGCCACCGATCGTCGCCGCGGTTCCGAAGCGCCCGGCGGGCACGTGGACCCAGTCGACGGTGAGCCCGGCCACTCCTTGCGCCAGCGGGGCGGCCTCCCGGCTGATCTCGGCTCCACCGAGCAAATCGGCGAGCAGGTGCGCCTCGCCCTCGACCAGTG
>CBDUUY010000151.1:0-5720 GCA_965370535.1 uncultured bacterium | reverse complement strand
CGACGGATCGGTTCTCGAGTTGGAAGTCGCCAGGATCGAGAAGCCCGACAAATTTGTTGCCGCATTCCGGAAGGCCACCGGCCGCTGACCAGTCCTCCCGGCGGCGCTCGACGCCTGGGCCGCAACCGGGGGATTCCGCAAGGTCGTATCCATCAGCGGTGACGGCAGCGCCGAAGTACACCGGGTGACGGCCGAGACCGCCGCCGCCGCCGCCGGACCGGCCCGGCCTGTGGTCCATAGGCGCGGTGGTCCTGGTTCTGATCGCCTACCTGCCGGTGCCGCCGACCGCGGATTGCACGTTCCCGTCCCCGCCGTGGATGTTGTTCCGACAGACGGTGCGTCGTGATGTGAGGGTCCGCTCCGACGGGCCCTCTCCGCGTAGAAGACGGAAGAGATGGCATCCTCCGGGAAGGCATCCGACGCAGGCCGGGAATCGGCAAGGGGCAACAGCGGAGACCCGCCGCTCCGCTAAATTGGCGGCCCATGACTCCACCACTGGTCGAAGCCCGCGCCCTCACCAAGAGATTCGGCGATTTCACCGCCGTGGACGGGATCGATTTCGAGGTCCGCACCGGTGAGGTCTTCGGGTTCCTCGGCCCCAACGGCGCCGGGAAGTCCTCGACCATGAAGATGATCGGCTCGGTTTCGCCGGTCACCGAAGGCACACTCCGGGTGCTGGGCCTCGACCCTGCCGCCGACGGGCCGGAGATCCGGAGCCGCCTGGGAGTGGTCCCCCAGGAAGACAACCTCGACCATGAGCTGACCGTCTACGAGAACCTGCTCATCTACGGGCGCTACTTCGGCATGCCCCGCAAGGTCATCGATGCCAGGGTGGCGGAACTGCTCGACTTCGCCCAACTCGAAGAGCGCCGCGACAGCACGGTCGAGCCGTTGTCGGGGGGCATGAAACGGCGGCTCACCATCGCCAGGGGTCTCATCAACCAGCCCGAACTGCTGCTGTTGGACGAGCCGACCACCGGCCTGGACCCCCAGGCCCGCCACCTGCTGTGGGACCGCCTCTACCGCCTCAAGCAGGAAGGCGTCACCCAGATCATCACCACCCACTACATGGACGAGGCCGAGCAACTCTGTGACCGGCTGGTGATCATGGACAACGGCAAGATCGTCGCCGAGGGCTCGCCCACCGGGATGATCGCGGAATACTCGACCCGCGAGGTACTGGAACTGCGGTTCCCCGTCGGCACCCAGGACCGGGGCGTGGAGAGGATCAGGGATCTGGCCACCCGCATCGAGGAGCTTCCCGACCGGGTTCTCCTCTACACCGACGATGCCGACCACACCGCCGTCGAGGTCACCGAGCGCGGGGTGGTGCCCGAATCCACAGTCACCAGGCGCTCGACACTCGAAGACGTCTTCTTGCGGCTGACCGGCCGGAGGCTGGTCGACTGATGGCGGCCCCGGCCTCGTTGCGGGTGCTGGAAGCCGGGGCCCGGGTCTACCGGCGCACCTGGCGGGGCAGTGTCATCTCGACCTTCCTGAACCCGATCCTGTTTCTGCTGGCGATGGGCGTCGGCCTCGGCAAGTTGGTGGATGAGGGGGCAGGCACAGCAACACTCGACCTGCCCTACCTGACATTCCTGGCTCCCGGCCTGCTGGCCGCCACCGCCATGCAGACCGCGGCGGGCGACGCTTCGTACCCGGTGATGGCCGGCATCAAGTGGCGCAAGACGTACGAAGCCGCCCTGTCTACCCCGCTGACGGTCACCGACCTGGTGATCGGCCACCTGGGTTGGATCACCATCCGCCTGACGTTCGTCACCCTGGTCTATTCGCTGATCATGACGGCGTTCGGCGCCACCACCCTGGTGGAGGGCATGCTCTCGGTGCCCCCGGCGGTGCTGACCGGCCTGGCCTTCGCAGGCCCGATCACGGCATACACCGCACGTCTCAAACGGGAGACCGGCCTGGCCGCCATGTTCCGCTTCGGGATCGTGCCGTTGTTCCTGTTCTCGGGCACTTTCTTCCCCATCGAGCAGTTGCCGGGAGCCATACAACCGCTCGCCTACGCCACCCCGCTGTGGCACGGCGTGTCGCTCTGCCGGGGCCTGGCCCTCGGCCTCGACTTCCCCGTCCCCCCGCTGGTGAGCGTCGCCTACCTGGTGGCGTGGGCCTTCGTCGGCGGACTGTTGGCGATCCGCCTGATGCGCAGAAGGCTGGTGCTGTGAACGAGCGAATCCTCGCCGCCAGGATCGCGCCGCCGCCGCTGCTACCCGGCCGTGCCTTCGGCCGCCTGCTGGAGCGCAACTTCTACGTGTACCGGCGCATGTGGACCATCATCTTCTCCGGGTTCTTCGAGCCGCTCTTCTACCTCTTCTCGATCGGTGTGGGAATCGGGAAACTCGTCGGCGACGTGGTGGGGCCCGGCGGGGAACCGATCGAGTACGCAGCCTTCGTCGCCCCGGCGCTGCTCGGCGCGTCTGCCATGAACGGTGCCATCTACGAGTCGACGATGAACCTCTTCTTCAAACTGAAGTACGGCAAGATCTACGAAGCGGTGCTCTCCACCCCGATGCAGCCGATGGACATCGCCATCGGGGAGATCACATGGTCACTGGGAAGGGGCGCCCTCTACGCAAGCGGTTTCCTGGTGGTGATGGCGTCGATGGGGCTGATGCCGTCGATGTGGGGCATCCTGGCCCTGCCGGCTGCCGTGCTGATCGGCTTCGCCTTCGCCTCCTGCGGCATGGCAGCCACCACCTACATGCGCTCATGGCAGGACTTCGACCTGGTCAACATGATCATCCTGCCGCTGTTCCTGTTCTCGGGAACCTTCTACCCGCTGAGCGTCTATCCCCCGGTGTTCCAGGTGCTCACCCGCTTCTCCCCGCTGTACCACTCGGTCGAGTTGATCAGGGCGCTGACACTGGGGATCTTCGACTGGAGCCTGGCCGGGCACATCGCCTTCCTGATGGGCATGGGGGCCGTCGGGGCGACGATCGCCTCCCGCCGCCTCGCCAAACTGCTGCTCCCCTGAGGGCCACCGGTCTCCCTGGTGTCGGCGCCAACGGTCTGCACGATCCCTTGCCGCTGAGATCCGCATCACTCCCCGCCCTCTGCCGTCGGGATAGCGGAGGGAGCGGGCCCGAGAGCCCGCCCCCTCGCGTCACACATCCCTGAGGGTCAGTGCCCCAGCGTCTCCAGCCTGCGCTCGGTGTTGAAGATCCCGGTCGGGTTGTCGATCCCTTCGATCTCCGCAACCAACTCCAGCGTATAGGCGTCGTAGACCCGGACGAGGTGACCGTCCCAATCGCTGACGTAGACCAGAGCCCCATCTGAGGTGAACTCCGGGTGCAAGGTGCGCACACCGTCGGTGATCACCCCGATCACCTCGAACGGCGGCGTCTTGTCGAAGACGGTGATGGAGTGAGGTTCCTCTGCGAACACCGCATCGGCCCACACATACGGGCTGAGGTCATGCGCCCGCAGGAACAACCCGGCGCCTGCGGTCTCCACCTGGCCCACGACCTCGTTGGTGTCCATATCCCACACCGAGACCTTGCCTTCGGCGGCGTGCACCGTCGCCCCGTAGTTCTTGCCATCCAGGGTCCAGGTGGCCCCCGACCCGGGGTGCGGCGTGGTGCCGGTGTTGATCTCCTCGACGACCGTCATGCTCTCGACGTCGATGGCCGCCATCCAGTCATCCGTCTGCGACGCCAGGTAGAACGTCTTGTTGTCGATCGACAGGAAACCGTCGTGCAGGATATGGCCCACATCGTGTACCGCCGTCACCGGGAAGCCGGGCAGCGACCAGTCGATCCGCCACACCTGGCCGGCTTCCTTGAGGCCCACCACGAAGTACGGGCCCACCAGTTCGGGTGAGACATCGAGGATGGTGGCCACCCTCGATTCGATCACGTCGCCGTCGGGCCCGAGGCCGGTCGTGTTCCACACCTTCAGGACCTCGAGTGTGTGCGCGTCGAGCATCACCAGGGTGGCGGGGACGTAGTTGCCTGCTATCAGGTAGTTGCCGTCGTCGGAGATCGCTATCGCCCTGGAGTCGAGTCCTATGCGGACCTTGCGGACCGGCTGAAGGCTGTAGAGGTCGATCTTGAAGACCCAGCCGTCCCTGCCCATGTTGTAGGCCCAGCGCTCGTCGGTCGGCGAGAAGGTGTAACCGTGCGCCCTGTACGAAGCCGGGACGTGGGTCAGCAGAGTGTGCGTATCGCCATCCACCACTGCGATCGACTGGGTCTCCCGCTCGGTGATGAGCATCAGGTTCTCCATGTTCCCATCGTGGGTCGGCTCGGACGGCAGGGTCGCTTCGTCCACCAGCACCGTGTGGCTCGCCTCGACATCCTCGAACGGCCAGGCCGGTGGTTGGGCGGTGTCGCTGCGAATGAACCCGATCAGCGTGGCGATGTCATCGCCGCTCAACTCGTACGGTGCCGCAGAGAACGTCGGCATCACAGTGCCGGGCTTGCCGTTCGTGATGACCCCTGCGTAGTACTCGTCGGACTGGCTGAGCCGTTCGGGCAGCAACGCCGGACCGGTGGCTCCCCGCCGATCGGCACCGTGGCATCCCGAGCAGGTGTCGAGGAAGTACTCGTCCACAGGCCGGTCCTGTACCGACCCCTCGAAGGTCGATGCCGGTTCTGCATCGACGGCCACCCTTTCGAAGTCGGTGTCCATCGCCGACACGCTGTCTGCCGCGAAGACCCCGGTCAGCCCGAGGGCGGCCACCGCGATCGCGGTGCCGATCATCCCTCCGCCGATGAAGATCCAATGCCGGCCCGTCGGTTCATCTGCCATTGCTCATCCCCTCACATTCGCCGCCCGGATGGGCGTGCGAGCTAGTTCATCCATCAGTGCAGTGCGAGCCCCGATCCAAGCGTCATGGAGAGCGCAGATGTGCTCTGCGTCGCAGGGACTGCCCCGCAGCACACACCGTCCGTCGTCCGGAGTGCCTTCCATGACCCCGATCAATTGCAGCATCGAGATGCCCCCCAGATCGGCAACCGCCTCGTAGCCCCCCGATCGCCCGACCTCCGACGCCACCCATCCCTTCTGCACGAGAGGGCCCATCACCCTGGCAAGGAAATCGGGGGTCGTCCCGACGACGGTCGCCAATTCGGGTCGTTTGAGCCGTTCCCTCCGACGATCCAATTCGTGCAGTGACCTGAGGGCCAGATCGGTTCTTCGGGAGAGCTCCAGTCGCATATCTTGACTCCTTGAGTCAACGAGTCACAGTATAAGGGACGCCTTACATGCGCGCCATCGCAGGGGGGTGCCGTAGGCTCTGGCTCCTGTGAAACGCACACGACGACGGGCATATGTGCTCATCGTGAAGAAGGGCAGGGTCCTCCTGGTGAAGAACCGAAGAGGGCGCTGGACCCTGCCCGGTGGCCGGGCCACCCAGGCGGAGAAGTTGCGGGACACCGCTCTGAGAGAGGTCAAAGAAGAGACCGGTCTCAAGGTGGTGCTCCGGGACCGCATCTCCGCCGATCACGTCCGACACCATCGTCTGCCTTGCGACAAGTGCGTGGTGTTCGAGGCTTCCATCAAGAAGGGCCACCCCAAACCCAGGAGAGAGATCGTCGAAGTCGCCTGGGTCAAACTCGACAAGGTCCCCAAGAAGCTCCGGTCCTTCCGGACCAAGGAGATCCGCCGAGTGATAGGAAACGCCCGTTGACACTCGATGTATGGGCGCCTCTGCCGCCGTCGTCCGCTCCGCAGCAATAGGAAACGGCCCCCGAGGGGGC
>CBDUUY010000150.1:0-5765 GCA_965370535.1 uncultured bacterium | reverse complement strand
CGGAGGCGCGGGCCAGGGCAGGCCCAAGGCCTCTGCGACGCGCTGCCCGCAAGACACGCCCGACCTCGCCGGTCATCGCCGGAGCCAGATCGGTGGCCGCCTCCCGCAGCGCACCCTCCAGGGTCAGGCCGGCCCTCAGACCCAACACCACCTGGTCGGCAAGCAGCAGCACATCAGATCCCTGGGCCGCCGAGTTCCTCCTCGCCACCATCCCTGCCGTCAGGAGAGCGATCGGCGCAACCATCCCCAAGACGGGATGAATCAATGCGGCTACCGCCCCCACACCGATCCAATGGACCGCGTCTGTCTCCCTGGGCCAGACCCCTATGAGCAGGGCACTCCCGGCGCAGGCGACCATCGTCATCGGTCGGCCCGGCGAACCATCGCCCACACGACCAGCGAACCCGCTCCGATCAGAGCCAGGCCGGTGCCCACCAGCATCGCGCCTCCCCGGCCGAGGTCCCCGGCGCCGAGGCCGCGGCCGGTGATGAGTCCGAGCAGCACCAGGCCGATCGGCGCCCCTCCTACGATCCATGCCGACAGTCGTGCCTGGGCCGTCAGAGCGGATCGCTCCCTGGAGAGACGGCCCATGGCCTCGGCACGTGATGCCAACGCAGCCACCACAGGGCCGATGGCGCCGCCGGTCCTGGCCGCCAACCGGAAAGTGGCCGCAGCAGCCACGCCGTTGACGGGGAGAGCGGCCCCGACCGACCGGCCGATGGCGTCGACGGGGAACCCTGCTTCACACAACCGGACGGCATCATCGAGGTCCAGTTCCGGCGCCCTGGCGGCTGCCGCCGTGACACCACGGCGAAGCGACGCCCCGGCAGCCAGTTCGGCGGCCAGGCCCCGCAGGAAGGCGGATTCGTCGCCGGCTGTCGGCCCGGCCCTGCGCCTCCAGTGGACGGCAGCCCAGGCAGCGGCTCCGACCAGGAACCATGCCGGATGGAACACCGCCAGGGCGGTGGCGGCCGCCGCAGGCCAAGGCACTCCGGCTGCCACAGCCAGGCCGAGCACGACACCGATCAACACAGGTAGCAGTCCTCGACGCCGTCCCCGTCCACCGTCGAGATGGTGGTGACCCGCCGGACCCCTTCGGCTCTGTCCATGTGCACCACGAGACCGACGGCCGATCTCAACTGGCGCCGCACCGCCTGTTCGGGAACCCGGCGTTCGCCCGAGACGGCCAGGGTCTCGAGCCGCCACAGCGCCTCGTCCGTGCCGTTGGCGTGAACGGTGCCCATCGACCCGGCGTGACCGGTGCTCATCGCCTGGATCAGGTCGAGGGCCTCGGGCCCCCGCACTTCTCCCACCACAATGCGGTCGGGCCGCATCCGCAGCGCCTGACGGACCAGGGTCTGCAGAGTGATCTCGCCCGCCCCCTCTGCGTTGGGCGGCCTCGCTTCCAGCCTGACAATGTGGCCGGTGAGACGCAGTTCGGCCGAATCTTCGATGGTCACGACACGCTCCGATGCTGGGATCTCGCCGGAGAGCACGTTGAGCAGCGTCGTCTTGCCCGACCCGGTCCCGCCGCTCACGAGGATGTTCACCCGCCCGGTGACGGCTTCCCTCAGCATCTCGGCGCCCTCCTGCCGGATCCCCCCGCACTCGACCAGCGCGGCCAGATCGGGTACGACCGGCGTGAAGCGGCGGATGGCCACGACGGGCCCGTCCACGCTGGCGGGCGGGATCACCGCATGGAGACGGGACCCGTCGGGCAGGCGGGCATCCACCGCAGGCGATGCCCTGTCGAGTCGCAGCCCCAACGGAGCGATCATCCGCTCGACCGCGGCGACGATGGCCGCCTCGCCAGGCATCACGACCCCGGTCTTCTGCAGACGGCCCTCCCTCTCGACCCAGATGTCGTCGGGAGAGTTGACCAGTACGTCGGTGACCGCCGGGTCGCTGAGGAGGCGTTCGAGTGGTCCCATGCCTATCAACGAATCCACCGCCGCTTCGGCGAGGCCGGGGGCCGAGAGGGGGGCCTCCTGCGGAACGATCCGCCGGGCCTCGGCCAGCAGATCGGCGCGCCGCAACGGAACATCCGAATCCACCAACCGGGCCACCAGGCGGTCTAGCGCCCCCACGGGGCCTCCCACACCCTGCGCCACGCCCGCACCCAGCGGTCACCCGCCGGAGGTGCGATCCCCTCCAGGAGGGAGGCCACGGTGGAACGTGCCGGGGTCGGCAGCCGGATGCCCCGGCCGGGCAGGCGGAGTGTCGCCGGCGTCGATTGATACACGGCAGGGCCCGCAGCGGGGCCGAACATCGAGCCACGCAACAGCAGACGCACCGGGACCACAGGAACGGGAACCACCACCCGCCTCCGGGGAGGCAGGCGCAGCACCACCCGGTCCCATCCCTCCAATAGCGCCTCGATCACCGCGGAGGCATCCGAAGCGCCCACCCCGCCGTTGCGGAGTACCGCCACCCCGGCACGAGTTGGCTTCAGATCATCGAGGCGGGGCCCATCGGCAACCAGATCTGCCAGCGACTGCTCACCCGGGTAATGAGGCCCACCGTCGTCCAGGTCGATGACCAGGGCAGGACCGGGGCAGGCCGCAGCCAGTCCGAGGGGCGCGAGCGCTCCAAGCAGGCCGTCCTCCGGCGTCCATACGGCGAGCGCCGGCATCGTCTCCTCTTGGGTCGGGCAGCGGCAACATATCGAGCCGGCGGGTTCGCCTCAAGGGGTCTGCTCAGAACTCGAGCGCCGTGAGCAGTTCGCCGTCTTCTTCCTCGCCGGTGTCGACGAAGCCCATCAGGTGATAGAAATCGCCGGGTGAGTCCTCGCCGGGGACGTACGAGGTAATGAGCTTGGTGGCGTTGGGGAGGCCCCTGATGTGCTCGATCACCTGCTCCAATGCTGCCCGGCCGTAGCCTTTTCCCTGATGGTTGTGGTCGATCATCAGGCGCCACAGGAAGTACTCGGGCTTGTCCGGATCCTCGTACACCATGATGAAACCGACGGGTTCCTCCCCGGCATAGACGGCCCGGAACCAGGCCTTGGGCTCAAAATGGGCCTAGGCGATCGACACCGAGTTGGGGGCCACGAACCCCTTCTGTGTCTCGGCGACCTCCAGGCGCATGATCTCCCGGACCGTGTCCCTGGTGATCTCGCTGAGGGTGACTTCGGCGGGTTGATCGGACATCCACCCATTCTGCCAGCGGCCCGCCGAGTCATCGGGCCCAGTGCCCCGACCGCAAACGTTTGCCGGGTTGACGACGGCCAGTGACGCCTCTGACTGCGTCCTCGTCCTCGACGCACGGTGAAGTGCGACTTCGTCCGAAGTCCCTGTCAGAGACGCCCCGGCATCGCCTTCAACATCGCCAACGCCCCCGGCCGGGCCACCACAACCCGTACACCCCAAGCCCTGGAGCAATGCATGTCACTCATCTCGACGACCAGATCGTCGCCACTCGCGGTGTCCTCAGCTCCGCCATTCCATAACAAGGAGTGGCGAAACCTCGTCCGTGCGATTGGCGCGCCCGGCGACCGATCTGAGCAACAGCATCACTCACCAGACTCCTAATGGGAGTGGACCGGCCTGTTGTCTCAGGCTGGGAGCAGAGCCGCCGGCGGGTGAGCACTGCTGACTCCTGGAACGTGGATTCCTAGCAGAGGCCACCGGGCGCGTGATCAAGGTCACCAACCAAGGGGCTTGGAGACCGAGCGTCCAGCTGCGTCAGATAGGGGATCAGCAAATTGTGATTTCAGTATCGCGTTCGCTCGAAGGCTCATGGCCGCGGTCGGGTTGGCTTTGGCAAGAGCACCAGCGATCGTCTTTGAAGGACACAACAGCACTACCTGCTTCTTGAGTTCGGAGGCAACAAGTCTGATGGGTTCGGCAAAGTCGGAGTCGTTCGTGATCACTACCGCTGTATCGAACAGCCCAAGTGCACCATCGAAGACGAGATGCGAAGCGAGATTCACGTCGGATCCCTTCTCCTCGGGATTCAGGACTTCGACGAATCGCGTTCCATCGGCCAGAGGTCGGACCAGCTTCCTCTGCCTCTTGTCGATCCTGAACTTCCCGTAGTGAATCTCTATGGATTCGAGTGTCGCCAATGCCCGAAGGTACACATCCTGGCGTTGTGGTGCACCGGAACCGTCGAAGTCCTTGATCCGTGCTGTGAAGTACTTGATCCGCTCAATCGTGGCACCCGGAAAGACCTCGGACATCAAGGCGCTCAAGTCGAGCCAGCGCCGGTTCGGCTTGTCTCGGAGCATACGGTTGTAGAGGTTCAGCCCGTCGAAGTATGCGAACGTGCGCCCCAGATTCGCTGGTAGGGGTGTCGTTACCACGAGCGCTCCACGACCTGAATCCCGGTTGTCGTGAGCAGATAACAGATGTTGCCGCCGGGCACGAATGTCTCCTTCGAGATTATGCGATGCGCTTGTGCGTCTGCTTGGTCCGACGCGAAACTCTCGAGGCTGTGCCCGTCAGGAGGGGACACACTGTAAGAAACCCGAACCTCGACGGTCATGCTCCAGTCGGAATCTCCTGCGGGGACGATTGCCGTTCGGGATGCGGAGAATGCGCCCGTCGCTGGCACCATCGACGTCTCGAAGACGTACCGAAGACGAATCATTGCGTCCTCGACTTCAAAGAACTGCCCGTAGTTGCGCACGCGTGCATGGATCTGTCCGGCCTCGACCGGCCGGCCGTCCCTCATCCGGTAGAGCCCCCGGCTACCGACCGCTTGAGCGAGTTCGCCAGCGCTCATCCACACGTTGTCGGCATCGGCCAGTACGAGTTCAAGGGCCCGATGGAGTGTGAGGTCCTTCGCTAGAGGGTCGAGTTCCCCGAGCGCCGCCCGACCACGGGCTACGAGCCGCTCGAGTTTGACGACCCTCGCGCGAGCGGCAACGAGCTCCGCCTCTGCCCGATCAACGGCGGCGGCCATTTCCGGTTGGCTCTTGTCAAAGAACTGTTCGAGATCGGTCGTCTTCGCCATTTCGGTGACATGTTATACCTTTAGGTATAACAAAACAAGTTGTCAATGAGGGCTTGACCCGCCGACACGCCTGTCCGATACTGGAGGCAACCCACCCGTCCCACCTCGGTGGGCGGGAACGCTTAGCCCGCCGAAAGGCGGGCTTTTGCGTTTGATGGGCAAGTCGCTCGGACATGCCAGAAACCCGTGTCTCCAAACCCAATCCGGGGCGTCACGATCAGACTCAACTTCTGAATCGCATCCCCTGCGATGGCGCTGAGTCCTAGATGCGCCGGCCTTCCCAACCACGGTCGGCTGCCGCCTCGACCAGGCGGGGCCCATCCAGAACCACGACGTAGCTCAGGAGATCGAAGTCCCCGGCGAGGACGAACTCGGTCAGTTGACCCCGGACCACAGCGTGCAGTTCCACCGGGGTCCACGGTTTTGCGATGTAGTAGTCGAGGCCGGCCTCGTTGACGGCACGCACCGTCTCATCGAGACCGGCCTGCCCGGTGAGCAGCACCTTGCGCGTCGATCGGGTGGCCGCCTCGCCGTGCAACTCGATGAGGAAGTCGGTACCCAGCGTGCCCGGCAGCAGGTGGTCGCAGAGGATCAGGCCCACCGTCGTGCCTTCCCCCTCCCACTCCTCGAGAACCTCTCGGGCGTCGGCGACGCTCTCGGCCATCTCGACGCGGAAATGGCCCGAGAACGGGGCGAGATCGCGCTCGATCGCGTCCCTCACCTCTGGTTCGTCCTCCACGACGAGGATGGCGATCTCGCTCATGACGCCTCCAGGCCCTCCGGCGGCTGCACCGGCAGGGTAACGGTGA
>CBDUUY010000149.1:0-5789 GCA_965370535.1 uncultured bacterium | reverse complement strand
TCGATGCCCTCAACCGCCGCATAGGGCGCCCGGACTAGATACCCCAGGCACTAGGGTCGGAGCGCCGGCCCGAGGAACCCATGACCCACACCGTCTCCCAGCCGAGCGGATCGGCCGTGGTCACACCGCACGCACTGGCCACACGGGCTGCCGTCGAGGTCATGTCCGCAGGTGGCAATGCGGTCGACGGAGCCGTCGCGGCCAATGCCGTGCTGGGGGTGGTCCTCCCCACCACCTGCGGCGTCGGGGGCGACCTGTTCGCCATGGTCCACACCCCCGGAGAGGCCACGCCCGACGCCCTCAACGCCTCGGGCCGGGGAGGGACGGGACTCGACCCGGCCGCCATGAGAGCGGCCGGTCACACCGAGATCCCCCTCTACGGACCCGAATCCGTCAGCGTGCCGGGCTGCGTGGATGGATGGGAGGCCCTGCTCCAGCGTCACGGCACCATGACGCTCGGCGACCTCCTCGATCCGGCGATCCGCCTGGCCATCAACGGATTCGAGGTGTCGTCTGAACTCTCATCCTCACTGGCCAGACTTCGCGACAGGATCCGGTCACAGGCTTCCGCACCACCTCTCTACCCGGGCGGAGACACCCCCGCTCCCGGAACCACCATCACCCGGCCCGGCCTCGCAGCCACGCTGAAGGCGATCGCCGGAGGCGGGCGGGCCGCCTTCTACGAGAGTCCCACGGCCGCCGCCATAGAAGAAGCCACCGGCGGAACCGTCACAGTGTCCGACCTGACAGCCAATCGACCGGACTGGGTCGAACCGATCGGCATCGGCGTGTTCGGCGTCACGGCCTGGACCATGCCGCCCAACAGCCAGGGTTACCTCACGGTGGCGGCCGCCTGGCTGTTCGACCAACTCGACGTACCGCCCGACCCCGCCGACCCTGCCTTCCACCATGCCACCATCGAGTGCTATCGGGCGGTTGCCTGGGAGAGGGAGGAGATGGTCGCCGACCCCGATCACACACTGATGGATCCTGCCCGGTTGCTGGACCCCTCCCGACTCGAACCCCGCCTCGCCACGCTCCGCTCGGGCGTGGCGGGCCGGTGGCCCGCCGCGGCGCCCATGGACGGCGGGACGGCCTACCTCTGCACCGCCGACGCCTCCGGCATGGGAGTCTCGCTCATCCAGTCGAACTTCCACGGGATCGGAGTGGGGATATCAGCGGGAGACACCGGCGTCTGGCTCCACAACCGGGCAGGTGGGTTCAACCTGCTGGACGGCCACCCCAACGAGGCCGCTCCCGGCAAACGGCCGCTGCACACCCTCTCCCCGACGCTGTGGACGGCCGGAGACCGCCTCCATCTGCTGCTGGGGACCAGGGGCGGGCACCAGCAACCCCAGTATCTCCTGCAGGCCGCGGCCCTGCTGCACCACGCCGATTCGAGCCCGGCCGATACCCAGGACCAACCCCGGTGGAGCATGGGCCACGCTGCGGCCGGGACCGCCTCGGTCGTCCAGGTAGAGGAGGAGATGTCCGGGGCGATCGTCACAGGCCTGGCAGGCCGGGGTCACCAGATCGAACGGGTTCCCGGCCGGCCTCGGGGATGGGGGCCGGTGTCGATCATCGCCGCCGATCCCGACGGCACGTTGCACCCCGCAGCCGACCCGAGGGTCACCACTGCCACCGCAGCGACCGCCGGAACCGATCGGCGCCATGGGGGGTCAGATGACACGCTCCGGTAGACTCATTCCAGAAGTCTTGGAGGAACCGTGAAGCGATTCATGCGGCTCGGCAGCATCGCAGCGGCAATGGTCGGCGGCATCGTCGCCATCGCCTGGCTGGTCAAGGACAAACTGACCGGCCCCGAACCGGCCCCGGTGGGGCACGAGGAGGCACCGCCGTCCCGGGCCGTTGCC
Source organism: uncultured bacterium (assembly GCA_965370535.1). Taxonomy (GTDB): domain Bacteria; phylum Actinomycetota; class Acidimicrobiia; order Spongiisociales; family UBA11373; genus JAHJML01. The sequence goes on along the minus strand of CBDUUY010000149.1, from coordinate 3,915 downwards.
CCACCCGCCCCGGCACCGCCTTCGGACGCGGCCGATGACCTCTCGGAGATCAGCGGCATCGGCCCGGTCTACAAGGCCCGCCTCGCCGAGGCCGGGATCACCACCCATGCGGCCCTGGCGGGCGCCGATGCCACCGAGGTCGCAGAAAAGATCGAGGCACCGGTGTCCCGCATCCAATCCTGGATCGATACCGCCCGGCGCCGCAACACCGGCTGAGCCGACCCCGTGCCCTATCTGACCGCGCCGGAGGATTTGGCGACCCTGTTCCCCGGTGAGCCCCGTTTTCGGGCCGAGCAACTGAGGCGCTGGCTCTATGAGACCCCGGTGCTCGATGCCGCCGAAATGACCAACCTGCCGCAGGGGATCAGGGATCGGCTCGGATCCCTGTGGCCTTTTGCTCTCGAGGAGCAGCAAGTCTCCGGTGACGGGCGCACCGTCAAGTGGCTGTTCCGGGCACCCGACGGAGCAGCCATCGAGGCGGTGCTGATGGGCTACCGCAAGCGGGTCACACTCTGCATCTCGAGTCAGGTCGGATGTGCGATGGGCTGCACGTTCTGTGCCACCGGCCAGTTCGGGTTCGAACGGCATCTCGACGCCGGTGAGATCTTCGCCCAGGTGGCGTACGCCGGGGCGTACCTGAACAGCCACCCGCTGCCGGGTTCGCCGGGCCGATTGGGCAACGTCGTCTTCATGGGGATGGGCGAACCTCTAGCCAACTACGGCAACGTACGCGAGGCGATCCGCCGGATGGTCGAGATCATGGGGATGTCGGCACGTTCGATCACGGTGTCCACCGTCGGTGTGCTCCCGGGCATGAAACAACTCGCCGAGGAACCCTGGCCGGTCACGCTGGCACTCAGCCTGCACGCGGCCGACGACGACCTCCGCAGCAGCATCGTGCCGCTCAACCGCCGATACGCGATCGACGAGCTCATCGACGCCGCAGCCGCCTTCCAGCGCGGCAAGGGGCGCAGGGTCAGCATCGAGTGGACCCTCATCGAAGGGGTCAATGACACTCCCGAGCAGGCCACCGCCCTGGCGGCGATCGCTCAGGAGCTGGGCGCCCACGTCAATGTGATCGCCCTCAACCCGACCCCGCTGTCATCCGAGCGTCCCCCGGGGGCCCGCACCGTGGAGGCATTCGTCGCCAGGGTCGATCGAGCCGGAGCCAACGTCACACTGAGGGACACACGGGGCCGGGACATCGATGCCGCCTGCGGCCAGTTGCGGGCCCGTAGGGACGAACGCCCCTCCTGAATCGGCCGACCGGGAGTCCGGCGGCCCCCGGAGTAGGCTCCGCCGCCCCGGACCAGGAGCACCCGATGGCCGTCGAGACCGGAGACAACGCCCCCGACTTCACCCTCACCGCCCACGACGGCTCGGAGGTGGGCCCGGCCGATTTCGCAGGCGAACGTCTGGTGATCTTCTTCTACCCGAAGGCGTTCACACCCGGATGAACCGGTGAGGCCTGCGATTTTCGGGACGGGTACGAGACATTCCTGGCAGCCGGCTACCGGATCGTAGGCATCAGCCCCGACGGCCCTGCGACCCTGGCACGGTTCCGCGATGAGCACGAACTGCCCTTCCCTCTGCTCTCCGACCCCGATCACGCCGTGGCGGAGGCCTACGGCGCCTGGGGCATCAAGAAGAACTACGGCAAGGAGTACGAAGGCCTGATCCGCTCCACCTTTGTGATTGGGAAGCACGGGGTCGTCGAGCAGACATGGCGCAACGTACGGGCGAAGGGGCACGCCGAGCGGGTGACGAAGGCGATCGTCTGAAGCGGAGTCCGGCCCTGTTCGGCTGCAGCCCTTTGCCCGCCTGCAGCTACGGCTTGCAGGACCAGTGGCTCCAGGAGTCGCCGCCGCCGTTCTCGGTGGCCCTGACCAGCCAGGCCGCCACCGCGATGTTGGCCTCCGGGTCGAAGATGTCGGATCCCTCCCACCCGGCTCTGGCCGACCGGGACAGCCAGTAGTACGGCAGGTGCTGGAACAGACCCGAAGCCGCCGAGTACCTGTTGATGATCAGTGGGTCGCCGTTGCTCTCACAACGCATCACCCGCAGCGCTTCCTCGACGAGGCGATCGGGGAAGTACTTCTCCACCAGCGGCCGCCACGGTTCCACCCCGGCCCCCGGCGTCCACCCTGCCGACGCTGCGGCCGCCGCCGCCGCCTGCAAGGCTGCCAGAGCCTCCTGCCTGCGCTGCTCCTCTTCGGCCTGCCGGCGCTCCTCTTCGGCCCGGCGGCGCTCCTCCTCCTGCTGAAGTCGCAGGCGCTCGGCTTCCTCCCGAGCGCGGCGCTCCTCCTCCTGGCGCTGCCACTGGGCCTCCGCTGATGCCACATCACCCTGCGCCGCATGGAGGTCGGCGCGCCTGGCCTCCACCACTGCGGCCAATCCCGTGATCACGCCGTGCTGTTCGCCCATCGACTCTTCGATGAGCGCCTGCAATCGCACCAAATCGTCCCGGGAAGCAGCAAGGCCGTTGACGAACTCGCGATCCTGTTCGGCCAGCGCTGCCAGATACGCGGTGTGAGCCGGGATATCGGCGATCCGCTGGACTCCCAGCAGGCCGACCACTTCGGAGCCTCCGGCCGCCATGTACATGCGGGCGATACGTTCCCGTGCCTCACCGCGGCCCGCGGTGATCTCTACCTCCTGGGAACCGAGGCGCTCCCCGACACTGTCCAGGCTCTCTTCGATCCGGGAGAGATGACGTTCGGCGGCCGCCAGTTCCGCCTCGGCGGCGCGCAGGGTCGCAGCGGCCTCGGCGGCGACGCCCTCTGCTGCGCGGATATCGCTCCGGGTGACGTCGGCGAGGGCGGGCACGGCGAAGGAGCCGAACACAACCATGAGCGCGACCAGGACGGCCCCTCGGACCGGCCTGCGACGAACTCCACCCTCCCGTGTCGCTCTGCGAGCGTCGGGAACATTCATCTCACCCCGCATGATATGCGAGGCGCCGCTATCTGTCGCACCCGGGATGGCAGGGAGTATCCCGGCGCACCGCTATCATCCCGCCCTGGCACCTTTGCCACTCTCTCTATGACCAATCTCCGCCGTTTCGCCATCATCGCCGCGCTTGTCCCTGCCGGCCTGGTTCTCCTCGTCGGGATCGTCTACGGGGCGGATCGCGCCACCAACGGTGGGGAGATTCTCGGGCGGGTCTCGGTCTTGGGCGTCGATCTCGGCGGCCTCGGTGAGGAAGACGCCGCAGCACTGATGGACGCCCTGGAGGCAGACCTGGCCTCCACCCCCATCGAGGTGACCGTGGCCGGCCACAGCTTCAGCCTCCTCCCTTCGGATGTCGGTTACGACCTCGACACCGACACCATCCTCGCCGAGGCCTTCGAGATCGGCAGGGAGGGCAATTGGCCCGGTCAGTTCTCATGGTGGGTCGGCCACTTCGGCGATGATGCCAGACCGCTGGAACTGCCATCCACCTACGACGCCGACGCCGTCGCCGCCATGATCTCGGAGTGGGAACTGGAGGGCATCGACGATCCCCCCTACGCCGGCAACATAGAGATGGCCGGTTACTTCGTCGAGTGGGAACATCCCAGCGACGGCACCGGCATCGACCCCATCGCCGCTGCCGAGATCATCGGCGCCGCCCTCGAAGACCCATCCAGGCCGGCGGTCGAACTGCCCACCAGGGCGCTGCCGCCGCAACTGACGGCTGCCGACATCGATGCGGTGGTCGCCGAGGCCGATCTGCTGCTGTCCGGCCCGGTGCGGTTGATGAGCGATGAGTTCGGCACCGAGATCGAGATTCCCCGCCACGTGCTGGCCGATTCGCTGATCATCCGCATGGACGACACCACCAGTCCTCCCTCGTTCCACTTCACCTGGACCGGGAATGCACTGAGGGACTACGTCGAACCGCGCCGCAAGGCCCACAGCACTGAATCCACCGAT
>CBDUUY010000148.1:0-5880 GCA_965370535.1 uncultured bacterium | reverse complement strand
TGACGGGGCCCCGGTGATTGGTCCAGCCGTTATGGGTGTGTCGGCTGGTGTTCGTGGCTGCATTGGGCAGCGTACTCGGCGGGGGTGAGTCCTCCGAGGCTGCTGTGCGGCCTCCAGGTGTTGTACTCGTTCCTCCAGTCTTCGATGATCACTTTCGCTTCGATGAGGGATCCGAATTCGGTGATGTTCAACAGTTCGTCTCGGGCCCGGCCGTTGAACGACTCGACCCAAGGGTTCTCCCAGGGGGAGCCTGGTTCGATGTAGATCGTGCCGAGACCTCGAAGCCGGCACCAGTCCCGCAGGATCCAGGCGATCAGTTCGGGTCCGTTATCCATCCGGATGAACAACGGTGCGCCGCGTTCGGTGACGAGACGTTCCAAAGTGGTGACGACGTCGTCGCCAGTAATCGACCGGTCAACGTCCATCGCCAACGCTTCCCGGGTGTGTTCATCGACGATGTTCAACAGCTTCAAGCGTCGTAGATCAGCGGTCTCGTCGAACTGGAAGTCGAGTCCCCACACGTGATTCGGATGGGAGGCCGTCAGCAGCGTGCCGTCGAGACCACCGGGTCGGCGTTTCTTGTTCTTGCGTGGTGGCGGCCGCCGTAGGCCTTCTTCACGCCACAGGCGACGTAGCTTCTTGTGGTTCACCACAAAGCCCTCCCGACGGACCACATCGTGGGCCTTACGCCACCCCAGGCGGGGATGCCGACGAGCAAACTCCCGGAGCCTCCTGCGGAGCTTCACATCTGCCGCCGGGATCGGCCGGGCCGCCCTCCGCTGCGTCGAGCGATGCTGCCCGACTACCCGACACGCCCTGCGCTGCGATACCCCGAACCGATCCTGCAGCACCACAACAGCGCGGCGGCGACGATCCGGGGTCACCATTTTCCCTCAGCCAACTCCTTGAGCATCGCCTTATCCAGTTCGGCTTCGGCCAACAGCTTCTTCAGACGGGCGTTCTCGGCCTCAAGCGCTCGGAGCCGTTTCGCCCCGTCGGCCTTCATCCCGCCGTACTGGTTCCGCCAACGGTTCCACGTCGATTCCGCAATCTCGAGATGCCGTAGCACCTCGGTCAGGTCCTTGCCCTCATTGAGCATGCGTTCACCCTCATGGAGCTTCCGCACTGCCTGCTCGGGTGTGTGTCGATGTCTCTTCATCGTGGTCATCCTCCCATTCACGGGTCGGACTCCCACAACAGGTGGACCACTATCCGGGGCTCACGTCACATCCTTGTCGGGAAGATCGCCGCCGGTGACTACATCGACCCCGCCCGCGCGACCGTCACCGAGTTCGCCACCCGATGGCTCGAAGCGATCGCCCCCACTGTTCGGCCGACCACACTTGACTCGTACCGCCAGAAGCTCCGGACCGCTGGCCGTTGGATAGGGGACCGCAGGATTGCGGATCTGACGGGGCAGATGCTCACGGAGATGTATGGGCGGATGGTCAAGGAGTACTCGGCACAGACGGTGGTGCATGTGCATCGTGTGCTGCGCCGGATGTTCAACGATGCTGTGAGGTGGGAGGTGTTGGAGTCGAATCCGGCTGCTGCTGCGTCGCCTCCGAGGGTGACCCGCCGGCGGCTATCAACGTGGACCGCAGGGCAGGTGAGGATGTTCCTCGAGGAGGTGGCGGGGGACGAGCTGGTGGCGTTGTGGCGGTTGGAGGTGCCCGACACGTTGGTGATGGTGTCGGGGCGGCCGCAGCCGTCAGAGCCGAAGACCGCCGCGGGCCGTCGACGGATCGCCCTCGACGACACAACAGTGGCCGCGCTCCAGGAGCACCGGGACCGCCAGAACGGTGAGAGGGAGTTCTTCGGGGACAGCTACCAGGATGGGGGGTGGGTGTTCTCCTGGCCCGACGGACGCCCCTACTCCCCCGACTGGATCGGGAAACGCTACCGGGAACTCGTGAGAGCCACCGACCTCCCATACATCCGGTTCCATGACCTCCGTCACACCTGGGCCACACTCGCCGTCGAAGCCGGCATCCCCGCCAAAGTCGTCGCCGACCGGCTCGGCCACGCCGGGATCGCCATCACCCTCGACACCTACACCCACCACATCGAACACCTCGACCGCGATGCCGCGGACAAGGTGGCAGGATTGCTGGCATGAGTCGAGGAAGTAGGGCTTCAGAGTTGATAGCCTTGTTGCCGATATTCGGACCAGGCGCTAGATTGAGGACGTACCGCAAGGTGCAGTTGTCAAGCCCCGGGCCTCCCTGTATGGACGTCCGGGGCTTTTACGTTGCCCCACCTTCCACCGGAGGCCGATGATGACCGGTGAGCAACTGTCATTCGAGGAACGCAACGAGCGGATCAAGGATCTCGCCACTGATGCCAGTGCCAGGGTGATGGTCTTCATCGATGGGCAGAACCTCTACAAGAGATGTCAGGAGCTCTTCGGACACCCGACCTGTCACCCGCATCTGCTCGCCGAGATTCTCGCCGGGCCACGAAGGGGTGCTCCCGTCTCCACCCGGTTCTACACCGGGCAACCCGACCGGAGCGTGGATGAAACCGAACGCCGGAAGCGACAGGCCCTCGACAGACGGCTCGCCTCCCTACGCAAAGCGGGAATCACCACAGTGACGAGAGACCTCCGCTATACGTGGGCCTGGCGGCCGTCTCAAGATGAGGAAGGTCGCCTCAAGAGGCCTGGACCAACCAGCGGACCTGTCAAGGTGTGGACTGATGCCTACCGGCGGCCCCGCGAGAAGGGCATCGATCTGGCCATCGGCCTTGAGGTGATCGAGTTCGCGCTGGTTGGGTCTGTAGATGTAGCGATCATCGTGAGCCTGGATACCGATCTGCAGGAGATTCCTAAGGCACTCAAGAGACTGACCCATCATTTCCCTCATCCGATCAGAATCGAGGCAGCCGTGCCCACATCGAGCAGGCAGAAACGGCTCGCCGAGTTCAACTACACCCACCAGATCACTCGCGAGGTGTTCGAACGGATTCGTGACGACACCAACTACCGCGTCCACCCGAACGATTGGGTCCCGCCGCGGCATCCTCGGACCCTCGCCGATCTATGAATGCACTGTCGCGTCAAACGGATCATTAAACACGTCCCGTTTCACATCTGGTAACAACCAGCCACAAACAGTGATACCGCCACCCCCCGTAGTGTGTGGGAATCCGGGGCTATCCGTTTACCACTGTCAGTTGCACCGCCCGACTGAAAAACCGGAGGTCGACGGATCGACGCCGTCCCTGACCACCAGAGAGAAGGCCCCGGTCACCGGGCCTTTGTCGCGTTCGGCAACCGATGACACCAATCTCCCATCGACAACGGCCATCTGGACGTGCTGCGCCGGTTCGTCTACGGCATGTTGCCCTGGCCGTCGAACGGCACGTAGATCACGTAGGCACCGACGTATGCGATCCTGGTATCCGGTGCGACACTGACCATCTCGAGGGTCACAGTGTGAGACCCGGCATCCACCTCGACGCCTGCATCGGTGGCGCAGTTGGCCTCCATGTTCTCGGGTACCCGCAGGTCCATGGCCCGCTCAGATCCCGGCACCTCGTTGCCATCCAGCGTGAAACGGCAGTGCAGGAGGTCGCCACCCGCCGCCGTTCTCCACAGATCCAACGACCCGCTCATCAACAGGAGCCCCCGCTTCGGGGCGGTGATGACCATCGAGCACGAGTAATCGGTGCCATCAGCCGGGTCGTCATCGGCGCAATACTCTGCTCGAGACAACGTGTTGGCGTGACGACCGTCGAGAAGGTCCGCGTTGAGTGCCGGGACCCTGACATTGCTGTTCACGGCGATCGGTGGCCCCGATCTCACCTTGAACCGTGCGGCAGGCGTGTCGATCCGGGTGGTGCGAAACAGCACCCCACCTCTGTCGGTCACCTTCGTGATCTGGGTCGCAGTGTTGTTCGCTCCCAACACCAGGTTGTCACCGTCGTCTGCCCCGGCCGGCAGCACGGCCACCACCATCACCCCGACGATCAACCCTGCGAGTGCACTGAAGAAGTTTCCACGGTTGAAGCCCACGATCCCTCCCTATCGATTGCCAGGTCATTATGGGAAGGCAGGGTGGGTGATGCCAGGGCCGAATGGCCCACACAGAGCTTCGGGCTTTCTCCTATTGGGGAAAGCAGAGGATCCCCCCGGCGAAAAAGCCCCATAGAAACGCCGTTGGCGATCGTGGCCCGGCGGCCGCTCAGTCGAGCCAGACCCGATCTGCGGAAGCTTCGTTGACGACGAAGGCGTCCAGGTCCCCATCCCCGTCCAGATCGCCCAGGGCCAAGCCGTAGCCGATGCCGGTGTCCAGGCTCTGGCCGGTGTTGGTGAAGGTGCCGTCACCGTCGTTGAGCCAGACATCGTCGGTGCCGTAATCCGCGATGTAGGCGTCGAGATAGCCATCACCATCCAGATCTCCCAGTGCCACGGCGAGACTGTTCGTGTTCGAGCTCGAGTAGGTCACGCCCGAGTCCGACAAGTTGCCGTCCCCGTCGTTGAACCAGACCACGTTGGACCCGCCATTGGCATCGAAGACGTCGAGGTCCCCGTCGTCATCCAGATCTCCGATCGCCACGCCCCGCGTCTGGATGGATGCACCAAAGGCAACCCCGTAGTCGGTGAATCCACCGGAACCGTCGTTCATCCAGAGCCGGTTCTTAGCGACGTTGCCGACGTAGGCGTCCAGGTGGCCGTCGCCGTCGATGTCTCCGAGTGCCACCGACATGCTCATGTTGGTCCCGAGGCCCGGCCCGGGCTTGCTGAACGTGCCGCTGCCGTCGTTGAACCAGACACCGCTCGAACTGTTGGAACTGCCCTCGCTGTAGCTACGGATGACAAACGCATCGAGGTCCCCATCGCCGTCCAGGTCGCCGAGGGCGACCTCCTTGCTGTAGTTGAAACTGATCGACTGCCCGGCGCTGAAGACCCCGGAGCCGTCGTTCACCCAGATCTTGTCGTTCCCTCCGTTGGCCACATAGGCATCCAGATCGCCGTCTCCGTCCAGGTCCCCGAGAGCAACACCCCCGCTGGAGGCCGAGCCGAGGCTCTGGCCCGAATCGCTGAAGATGCCGGTGCCGTCGTTGAACCAGACCGTGTTGCCCGCATCCCAGTTGACGACGAAGGCGTCCAGGTCGCCGTCTCCGTCCAGGTCCCCGAGCGCTCCCCCCTCACCCTGGGACGTATCGAGACTCTGGCCCGAATCGGTGAACGTGCCATCACCTGTCGGCGCCGAGCAGTAGGGAGAACCGTCGCGTGCAAGGGCCATCAGGGAGCCACCCCGGTAGAGGCACCCTATGCCGAGGATCGGCAACCCGTCGCCGCCGGCAACGAGGCCACCCACGAAGAGGCCCGGTGCGGCCCCACCGAGCCCAGCACTATCGGCAACTTGAGCCGATGCTCCGAGGAAATCGGTCGAGTCGAATCCGTCGAGGGTGTCGGCGTCGGTGGCCGAGTCGTCGTCGGCACAGGCCCATCCGGAGCCGGTCATCTTGGCGATCTGGTCAGTCGGACATGAGAGTCCGTCGAGGGTGTCGTCGTCGCCGTCGTCCAGGCCCGCCGGGACACCGGAGGTCAGGTCGGACCACCCGTGCTCGTGGACGGCGGAGGCGATCCCGGCTTCGGCGAGGGTGGCGTTGACCCATGCCGAACCACTCCACCGCAAGATCTCCCCGGTGGTGGTATCGGTGATGGTCGTGTCGCCGAGGTCACCGAGTGCATGTCCGTGACCGAGTGCTGCGTAGGCGGCGTCGTGGTCGTGGCCCGATGCACTGAAGGCACCAGAGTCCATGCCGTCCAACAGGTAGCTGTCCACAGCAGTGCCATCGACAGCCAAGTAGTCGGTGTCGTGGTCGTGGCCCGATGCACTGAAGGCACCAGAGTCCATGCCGTCCAACAGG
>CBDUUY010000147.1:0-5906 GCA_965370535.1 uncultured bacterium | reverse complement strand
GGGAATGACCAACCGCGCAACCCGCCGGACCACACCCCATCCGAGACTCCCCGCCACCACACATGAAACGAACGTGGGCCAGCCACCCTGGGGTGCCGGCCTCTCACCCGATGACCAGTCGCGACAGCCAGTAGGTGGCGAAGCCGATGCCCACCACCCCGTAGAGGGAACCCCTGGTGAACCATCCTCCGAGCACGGCGCCGCCGATCGCAGCCCAGCCGAGCCGGGCATCGAAGTCCGCCTCCGGCACGACCAGGATCGATGCCGCCAGCGCCACGAACAGAGCCAGCGGGAACCTGTCGAGAAAACGGCGGGCGACGCCGAAGGGCGGCGATCCGGGGTTGGCCAGGAAGACGACACGGCTGCCGTAGGTGATCGCACCCATCGCCAGGATCAGGAGGAGGTCACTCATTGGGCAACACCGCCCCGATACCGGCCGCCACCGCGGCGGCCGCGGTGATCTGCCATGCAGCCGGTAGGAACTCGGCCGCGGCGAACACGGCACCGACCGAGAGAAGCACCACGGCCACATCCCAGCGGCGGCGGATCAGCGGAGCGGCCAGGCCAAGGAACAGCAGGGCGAAGAACACCTCGGCCCCCCAGGCGGCGGGATCGACCCGATCCCCCACCAGCACGCCGACGACCGTCCCCACCACCCAACCGCCGTAGAGCATGAGATCTGCCGCCGTCTTGTAGGCGACGAGATCTGTCTCGCCCCGGTCCGCCGCCGCCAACGTGAGGCCGAACGTCTCGTCCACCAGCACCCAGGCCATCGCCAGCCGGGTGAAACGCGGGCGATCGCCGATCAACTCCGATAGGCGGGCAGACATGGGGACATGGCGCAGCGCCAGTCCGGTGGTGGCCACCAGGATGGGGATGGCGCCCGCCCCGGCCAGACCGACCAGGGCGAACTGGGCGGCGCCGGAAACGACGACGACCGATGCCAGCACCGCGATCCATCCTGGAAACCCCGCTTCGAGCGCCAGGATCCCAAACGCCACCCCGAGGGTGCCGACCGCGACGAGGATCGGGAACCCGTCCCGGAGACCACGGCGGAACGACGGCGCTGAGAGCATCGGACGATCGTACCGAGCATTCGACAGGGCCCGGACGCGTCGAAACCCGGGCGGGCTTCCCTTCCGCCCGGGTTTCTACGCTGCGAGTTCAGAGCAGCGTGAAGGCCACGTGCTCCGGCCCCACCTCCTTGGTAGCCACGATCTTCACCTGGGTGCCGGCCGTGACCACAGTGCCGGGTTCGACGGCGATCCTGCCGAACAGCGAGCCCTCGACGTCGGGGAACTCCACCTGGACCACCCAGACCGGGTCGTCCAGGAGATGCCCGAACCGATCCTCGAACACCAGGGTGGCCGCTGCGACCACACCCGACCCGGGGTCGATCTCGACGGCATCGTCCTCGGGGTCGAGGGTCCGCATACACAGTTCGCAGAACCCCGATGGCGGCACCAGCGACTGGCCGCACCCGGGGCACCGGGTGGCACTCAGCCTGCCCTCCGCCAGGTCTGCGTAGAAGCGCTTGCCTCCCAGGCCTGCCGTGTATGCATATGCGAGGGGGATCTTGCCCGGGAACCCCCCGGCGGTCGCCGAGGTCATCTCGGTCGGCTTGATCGCGACGATCTCGCCGTCCTCCTCGCCTTCGCCGACCGGCCGGAAGTAGAGGAGGTCGGTGACGGAACCATCACGCTCCCCCTCGGGCTTCCAGACCGCCTTGACCCGCATCCCGATCTCGATGTCGGAGGGGTCCACCTCGCCGAGCATGTGGACCAGGCCCATGTGCTCGCCGGCCCCTTCGATGGCCACGACGGCGAAGATGTTCACTTCGCCCTCCGGCAACTGTGCCGACGCCCAGTCGACGTGGCTGATCGTGTAGGTCTCGACGACCCCGGTGTCGGGCATGTCGAAGTACCTGTCCACCGAACGCAGGTTGCACAACTCGCAGAACGAGCGGGTGGGTATGAGCATCCGGTCGCAGCCCGGGCAGTACGTCGCCCGGATCTTGCCGTTGCGGAACCCGTCGAGATACGTCGTCAGCGCCAACCCGTTGTCCCAGCGGTAGGTGAGCCTGGGCTCGAAGGTGACGTGCGGCACCTCGTCCAGGCTCTTGATGGCCGTGCCGGGCAGGTCGTCCGAGGCCATGTCGTTCCAGGCACTCGCCCTCTTTGGGAAGCCACCCTCGCCGTTCATGATCACGACTGTGCCCACCTGCATCAGGTCGCCCCACGCCTGGGCGATACCGCGGCGCACCTCCTTGGGCACCTGGCGGGCACCGGCCTGTCCGCTGAGTTGGAAGTACAACTCGGCGATCTTCATCAGCCCGGTGGCTGCGATCGGGTTGCCGACCCCCAGTGCCCCACCGGAGGGGCACATCGGATGGCTGCCGTCGCGCTCCAGGGCGCCCTCGGCCAGCAACCGCTTGACCGTCTTGCCGGTGCGGTCCAGCAGCAAGCCGTTCATGTGGTGCAGCGCCTTGTAGTCGAACGGGTCGTACGGCTCCCACAGGTCGATCTGGTCTTCGGGCCGGGTGATCCCAGCCATCTCGTAGGCATCGTGGGCGGCCATCGCCACGTAATCCGGGAACGCCAGATCCCGGGTGGTCCAGTAGGCGGTGTCGAGTCGGAACCCGACGCCGTCGATCCAGACCGGGGTCATGCCCCTCGCCCTGGCGACGTCCTCGGTGGACAGCACGATCGCTACTGCGCCGTCGCTGGTGGGGCTGATGTCGTACCGCTTGACGGGCCACGACAGCATCGTCGAGTTCATCACGTCGTCCACCGTGATCTGCTCGCCCAACTGGGCGGCGGGGTGGTCGAGCGCATTGCGCTTATGACTCACCGAGACCTGGGCGATCTCCTCCTCGGTGTACCCGTAGGCGTGCATGAAGCGCGCCATCTCGAGGGCGAAGATGTGGATCAGCGTCAGTTCGAGTGGTTGCTCGGTGGTGTGGTCGAAGATGGTTATGAAGGCGCCGGCCGGGTGCGGGACACACGGCGACATCTTCTCCTCCGTCACCACCAGGCAGGTCTTGAACTTGCCCGACGCGACGTGCATCCACCCGTGGATCGGGCTGAACACGCCTGTGCCGCCTCCCACGAAGTGCCGCAGGTAGGGCTTGCCCGCCCCGCCTGCCCCGGCGATCAGGTTCTCGCCGTTCATGTGGATGCCGTCGAAGGCGTCCGGGGCCGTCCCCAGGCAGACGGCGTCGATGTCGTCGATGGTCATCCCGGCGTCGGCAAGGGCCATCTCGACGGCCTGGGCCGTCAACTCACCAGGGGTCTCTTCGGCCCTTCGCACGAACTTGGTCATGCCTGCGCCGATCACGGCTACGCGACCCATGACTACCTCCTCTCCGATCCGAGTACCGCCACGGCACAGGAGTCCGTGGGCAGGCCCCGCCATCCGTGCACCAGAGCGGTATCGACGTGTGGCAGTTGATGGGAGCCTGCTTCGCCGCGGATCTGGCGGACCGCATCCACCAGACGGGCGCCGCCGGTGGCTTCGAACAGGTCGCCGCAGCCCAGGGCCCCACCGTCGGGGTTGATCAGCGGCAGCATCTCGTCACCGAGGCCGAGTGCATCCATGTGCATCAGTTGCCGATGGGCGTACAGGTCGGACAGGTAGAAGACGCCACATTCGGTGGCCGGGTCCTCGATGCCCGCCTCGCCGAGTGCCTCGCGGGCGGCGATGGCGGTGCCCTCCGACCCCTCCATGTCGCGGCGTTGCACGATCGAATCGGCCGAACCCCACCCGGTGCCGAGCACCGGCACGGGACGGCTCGCATACTTGTGGGCCATCTCGTCGGTGCCGATCACGACGCAAACTGCCGCATCGGCGTGGCGGGCGAACATCAGGTCGGTCAACGGTGATGCAACCGGCCGGGCATCGAGCACGTCGTCGATGGACAGGGAGGCGCCGTATGGGGCCGACGGGTTGGCGACGGCCTGCTCCCGGTTGCGCCGCACCACCTCGGCCACATCCAGCAGGTCGTAGTCGGAGCCGTTGAGGTAACGCTGCATCTCGATGGAGCCCAGGTAGTGGGGGCTGACACCGAGGCGATCGAAGATCGGGTCGTAGGAGAAGTGCAGCAACTCGTCCTTTTCGAGCATGTTGCTGGCCTTGCTGTAGGCCTCCACCACCAGCATGTCGAACTCGCCGGTCTGGATCTGCATCACCGCCGACCCGAAGCCGTGGAGGTAGTCGCCGTTGATCGTGTAGATCGACTTGCGGACCACCCCCAACTGGTCGGGGACGTACTCGTCGGCTATCGAGTAGCCGGAGACGAAGTCCTCCTCGACCGAGACCGCCCCGTCGAGTTGCTCCGGTTCGATGCCGGCGTCCTGATAAGCCATTCGCGCCGTGCGAGCGATCAACTCACGATACGAGAGGCCGTCGGAGGTCGGGACCGCCCCGGTGATCCCGATGCCCATGACCGCGACACCCATGTGTGCTCCTTTCGGAGAGGTTGCCCAGAAGGGGTCGCCATCGACACTATCGACCCCGGAGGCTCCCGGTGCGGGCAAAGCAGACCTTTCGTGACGAAGCCCCGGGTGAGCCCCGGGCTTCGATCGATCTCGATTCGGGTCCCGGCTACTCGGCCCCGGGGTGGGCAGCCCCGACGAGACCGACCATGTTGCCGGCGGGGTCGGAGAGCATCCCGAAGGCGACCGTGTCGGGCCTCACCCTCCCAGCAGCATGGCCGGGACGAACTCGGCTCGGCTCACGGCGCTCACCCGGATGCGGCCGACCGGCCAGATTGAGATCACCCGGGACACTTCGACCCGGACGGTGCGCGGATTCCAGGATGTGTCGAGAGGGCAGATGCACGAGTCCAGATCGGCCCCGTTGAGATGGGCAAAACGGGCGGCCTCCTCTGTGGGGGTGCCGGTTGCCCCAAACGGCATGAAAGTGACGGGCGCCGCCGCCAGGGCGGCGGCATCGGCGGCGGCCGACACCTGCACCCTGGTATTCAGGAAGGCCCCCACAGCACCGAGGCCGGCGGCGAGCAGCAGCACCAGAGCGGCCACCGCCACCAGCAGCACCCCTGCCGCCCCGCGATCGTTCACCGCTCCACCCGCATCGACGATCTCCCCTCCAGAGTGATCGTCAGGCCGCCCAGCAACCCGGCCGCCACCCGGTGCCGCACCACCACCGTCACCTCGGCGCGGCCCCCGACCCGGTGATCCCGGCTGACCGACACCCGGGCCCGCCCGGCCATCTCGGGGCCCAGGAACGCCCTCACCACCTCCACCGCCCGGGACGGATCGGGGACTGCTGCGGCTTCGCGGGCACCCTCCCGTGCCGCCTGACTCACCTCCAGTTGGGTGCGGGCAATCACGGTGACCTCGACGGCCGCCAGCAGCACCACGATCACCAGGGGGACGACCAGAGCGAACTCCACGACGGCGCTGCCTCGTTCGCTCATCCGCCCCCACCCACCATTCCCTTCACCCGTTCGACGACGGCGTTGAAGAAGTCGGGGAGCACATCCGACGATGATGCCCAGGTGATCAGTGTCAGGGCGATGATGGCGGCGGCCACGATCACGAGTGCGTACTCGGCGGTCGCCTGCCCGGTTTGATCTCGCAGCATGGAATCCCTTTCTGTCGAGGTGCCGGTCGTCCCGGTCACCATGCGATCTCCAGCCGCGCCAGCGACCCCAGCAGCGCCGGCCCGATCACCACCAGCACAAACCCGGGCAGGATCAGCAGTGCCAAGGGCAGCAGCAGCCGCACGGGGAGACGGCGAGCCGCCGCCATCCGGCGGGCGTGGTCCTCATGCCTCAGTTCGTCGGCGAGTGCCTCCACCGCCGGCGCCAACGGCGCACCCGTCTGGACGGCATCGGCCGTGATTCGAAACAGCCGCTCCCCCGGGCCGGAGGCGCCGGCCAGGGC
>CBDUUY010000146.1:0-5907 GCA_965370535.1 uncultured bacterium | reverse complement strand
CCCCATCGAACACCTCCATCACGAGGTGTTGCAACGACCAGTTGAATCCACCCAGAGCATCGCCACATGCGGGCCAGTGGCGTCCGGGTCGAATGATGACCACACCCGACCGGAGACGCGTCGTCAGATCCCCAACGGGTCTCTAGAACAGGGCGCTGGCGAGTGCCCGGCGGTAGGTGATTGTCGTCGGGTGGTCGTCACCGAGCATCCCAAAGACATCCACCATCGCCTGGCGGGCACGTTCGCGGTAGCCACCGCCCGCCTTGACGACCGCCAGCAGATGGTCGAGGGATGGTTCGTATTCACCGTGTGCTGCCAGCACCTGGCCCAACTCGAAGCGGGCGGCTTCGTCATCAGGGTCGGCGGCGAGTCTGGCGTCGAGTGCATCGATGTCGGTGTCGCGGGCTCCACTGAGGCGAGCGGTCGCCTCGAGTCGTTCCACCTCAGGGCTGCGAGGGAGTCTGCCCAGCAGGATCAGGGCGTCCTCGATCTCGCCCCCTGCGATCATCAGCGCCGCAAGTCCGGTCCCGGCCTCGGTGTGGTCGGGGACGCCCTCCAGCACGTTGCGGAAGACCTCAGCGGCGGCCTGCTCGTCGCCCTCGATGACCATGGTGCGGGCCCGGTCCACCATCTTGTCGGTCTCACTGGGGAGGATGCCGTCGATGAAGTCGCGGATCTGCGGTTCGGCCAGGACCCCCATGAACTGACCGACGGCGTTGCCATCCCGGAAGGCGATGACCGTGGGGATACTCTGCACCGAGAACTGCTGGGCGAGTTGCTGATTGGCATCGACGTCGATCTTGACCAACTCGAAGGTACCGGCGTAGGCGTCGGCGACCTTCTCGAGGGCGGGGCCGAGCGTGCGGCATGGCCCGCACCAGGCGGCCCAGAAATCGACGACCACCGGCACCTGGTGGCTGCGCTGCAGCACCTCGACACCGAAGGTCTCCTGGCCGACGTCCTTTACGAATGCAGACATGACAACGTTTCCAACGATCGGGAGCAGTGTGTAATTCCGGGAGAATAGCGATGCTACCGTGCCTGGTGCCCCGTTCCGGAGGATTGATGACTGCACCATTCGGCAACGTCCTCACCGCGATGATCACCCCCTTCGACGGGGATGGGAATGTCGATCACGGCAGGGTTTGGGAGTTGGCCCGGTATCTGGTGGAGAACGGCTCCGACGGCCTCGTAGTCGGCGGCACAACCGGCGAGGCGCCCACGCTGTCTTTCGACGAGAAAGTGGCCCTGTTCCGGGCGGTCGTCGAGGCGGTCGGCGACAAGGCCGTCGTGGTGGCCGGCACGGGCACGTACGACACCAGGGAATCCACCGAGTTGACCAAACGCGCCGAGGAGGCGGGTTGTCACGCTGTGATGGCGGTGACGCCCTACTACTCCCGTCCTTCCCAGGAGGGCCTGATCGCACACTTCACGGCGATAGAGGGGGCGTCGTCGCTGCCGGTGCTGCTGTACAACATCCCGTCACGCACCGGGCGTCTCATAGAGGTCGACACCCTCGCCCGTCTCGGAGAGAACCCCGGCATCGTGGCGGTCAAGGATGCCGTCGGGGATCTGGGGTTCACCACCGCCACCAGACTGGCCGCAGGCGACGACCTGGCGATCTACTCGGGCGACGACATCCTCACGTTGCCGATCATCTCAGTCGGTGGTGTGGGGGTGGTGTCGGTCGCGACACACCTGGCAGGCAATCAGGTCAGGGAGATGGTCACCGCCGCTCTCGCCGGGGACTGGGAGAAGGCCAGAGCACTGCACATGGCCCTCGCCCCCCTCAACAAGGCTTTGTTCCTGGAACCGAACCCACAACCCGTCAAGGCCGCTCTCAGCGCCTTGTGGGAACCGGTCGGTGATCCCAGGCTGCCCCTGATCCCGGCGTCGGAGGCGACCTTGCGAGCCGTCAGGGAGGGCCTGGAGGCCTCCCGCCCGGCATGACCGTCCGGGTCACTTTCCTCGGCGGGTTGGGCGAAGTGGGGCGCAACTGCGCCACCCTCGAGATCGACGGCCGCCTGGCTCTCATCGACTGCGGTCTGATGTTCCCCGAGGAGGACATGCTCGGGGTGGATCTGGTGCTGCCCGACTTCACCTCGGTGCTGGAGCGCGCCGACGACCTGGAGTGCGTGGTCCTCACCCACGGGCACGAGGACCACGTCGGTGCACTGCCGTACTTCCTTTCGGAGTTGAACGTGCCTGTCTACGGGACCGCCCTTGCCGTCAACCTGGCCAGGAGCCGCATTGAGGAGGCGGGGATCACCCCGGATCTGCGTGCGGTGGAGATGAGCACCTGGATCGAGCACGGGCCGTTCAAGTTCCGGCTGATCCCGGTGTCGCATTCGATTCCCCAGGGGGCCGGCATCGCCTTCGACACGCCGGAAGGCATCATCATCCACAGCGGTGATTTCAAGTTGGATCCGACCCCGGTGGACGGCAAGCCCACCGATCTGCCCGACTTCGCCGCCATGGGGGTGCGGGGCGTTCGTCTGTTGCTGTCCGACAGCACCAACGCCGAAGTACCCGGGGTGGTCCCCAGTGAGACCAGTCTTGCCAAGACCCTCTACGAGATCATCGTGGAGGCACGGGGCCGGTTGATCGCAGCGTGCTTCGCTAGTCACTTGCACCGGATACAGCAGATCGTGGACGCCTCGGTGGACGCCGGGCGCTATGTCTCTTTCCTGGGCAGGTCGATGCAGCGCAACGTGCCGATCGCCGAACGTCTGGGCCTGATCACGATCCCGCCCGATTCGGTGCTGCCCATCGAAGAACTGCTCGAATTGCCGCCTGAGAAGACCGCCATCATCTCCACAGGAGCCCAGGGCGAACCGCTGGCTGCGTTGTCGCTGATGGCCGGCGCCAGCCACAGGTGGGTGAAGATCGAAGAGGACGACACGGTGCTGATCTCTGCCAGGCCCATCCCCGGCAACGAGACCAAGGTGGGGCGGGTCATCAACGGCCTGCTGCGACGGGGGGCCAACGTGTTCCACGGCGAAAACGCCATGGTGCACGTCTCCGGCCACGCGGCCCGCGAAGAGTTGAAGACGTTCATCAACGTGATCCGCCCCCAGGCTTTTGTCCCCATCCACGGTGAGTACCGGCACATGACGGCGCACGCCTCGCTGGCCCGGGAGATGCGAGTGCCCGAGGTGTTCCTCTGTGAGGACGGGGACATGGTGACCCTGGACGGTGGCGAGGCCAAGCACGACAAGCGGGTGGTGCCCGCCCGATATGTGTTCGTGGACGGCCTGGAAGTGGGGGAGACCGTGCGGGGGGTCATCCGCGACCGCAAGCACCTGTCCGAGGACGGAGTGGTCGTCGTCACCGTCGGGATCGACGTGGAGACCGGAGAGGTGGTGCAGGGTCCTCACCTGGAGAGCCACGGCTTCATGGACGATCCAACCGAGGTGTTCGAGGTGGCCCGGCAGATGGTGGTGGACGAGTTGAAGACGGTGGAGGCCTGGCCGGCCGATCTGGAACACGTGCATCGCAAGATCGTCACCGCCACCCGCAGGGCGGTGCGTTCCGCCACCAGGCGCCGTACGGTCGTCATGCCGATCGTCATCGAGATCTAGTTGTACTCGGCCCGGCGGCGTCGGTCGCGTTCAGGACGCCCAGGGATGCTTCTGCCTCGCCCTCGATATGGCCAAGGCCACCGGCCGGGTGGTTTGCCGCCACAGCGCGGCTGTGTACCCTCTCTGCGATGGCAAAGCGGAAGCCCGCCCGCAGCCGGGGCTCGGGGCGGAGCGCGGCTGGCAGGGCCAACACCAATCAGAAGAGAAGCTCGGATAGGCCGTCTGCGCTGACGGCACTCCGGCAACGGGTTCGCTCCGGGTTCGGGAGGCATGCCGACGACCTGTGGGGCACCCTGCTCGTCGTGCTCGGGATCCTGGTGACGTTGTCCTTCTTCGATCTCGCAGGCCCGGTCGGCAATGCGATCCAATCGGGTGTGCGCGTCATGTTCGGGGTGTGGGGCTATGTGATCGGGGGGGCACTCATCGTGCTGGGCATCGCTCTCGTCCTGGCCCGGCCCCGCAACGACTACGGACGAATCGCCTCCGGTTTTGTCATCACCTTCCTCTCTTCGCTGGCTCTCTTCCATCTGATGACCGGTGCTGTGTCCCTGGCCGACTCGATCGACCTGGTGAAGGAGCGAGGCGGGGCGGTGGGCTCACTGATCGCTTTCCCGCTGCGCAGGGTCGTCGGGTTCTGGGGTGCGTTTGTCATCCTCACCGCTGTGGCTGCGGTCGGGGTGCTGGTGCTCACCCGGACCACGCTGAGGGACATCGGGACGACCATCGGAGCTGCCGCAAGGCAGACGTGGTCCTGGATCCGGGGCCGCAATGGCAGGCGGCGCGCCCGGCCCACCGTCGCAGTACGCACCCCGGTTCCGGAAACCCGCAGACGCCCTCCGGCGGCGGAACCACAGTCCGCCTCCCGGCCGCAGGCCGAGCAACCCGACCTCGCACCCAAACGCAAGGCGGTTGCACCGAAAGCTGCTCCTGCGATCGGAGCCGGGTACCGGTTGCCGCCGCCCGAACTGTTGTCTCTCGGGGGAGGCACCGAGCACAGCCGTCGCACGCTGGACGACACCGCACGGGAGTTGGAGGAGACCCTGCTGCAGCATGGGGTGGACGCCCGGCTGACCCGGATCGTGCCGGGCCCCACCGTCACCCGCTACGAGATCGAACTGGCCCCCGGCGTCAAGGTGGCCAGAGTGACCAGCCTGTCCCACGACATCGCATACACCCTGGCCACCCCCGACGTGCGAATCCTGGCCCCCATCCCCGGTCGCAGCGCCATCGGCGTCGAGGTCCCCAATCGCCGTCGTCAGTTGGTGACACTGGGCGACATCCTGCGCAGCGCCGAGGCCAAGGCGGCCACCCACCCGCTGCAAGTGGGCTTGGGCATGGACATCTCGGGCACGGCGTCGATGCTGCACCTGGGGGAGTTGCCCCATGTGCTGATCGCAGGTGCCACAGGGGCGGGCAAGTCGTCGTGCATCAACGCCATCGTCACGTCGCTGCTGATGCGCACATCGCCCGAGGAGTTGCAGGTGATCCTGATCGACCCCAAGCGGGTCGAGTTGGGCCAGTACAACGGGGTGCCCCACCTGTTGACCAGGGTGATCACCAACCCGAAGAAGGCCGCCGACGCCCTGCAGTGGGCGGTGTCCGAGATGGACCGCCGCTACGACCTGGTGGCCGACGCCGGTGTGCGCGACATCGACGGGTACCACGAGAAATGGGATGCCGGCGCTTTCGAAGACGAAGACCGCTTCGACCGCTTCCCGTACATCGTGGTGGTGGTGGACGAGTTGAACGACCTGATGATGGTGGCGGGCCGTGCCGTCGAGGATGCAATCGTGCGTATCGCCCAGATGGCCAGGGCGGTCGGCATCCACCTGGTCATCGCCACCCAGCGTCCTTCGGTGGATGTCATCACCGGGGTGATCAAGGCGAACATCCCGTCCCGTTTGGCCTTCTCGGTGGCATCGCAGGCGGACAGTCGGGTGATCCTCGACACCGGCGGCGCCGAAAAACTGGTCGGATTGGGCGACATGATCGTGGTGACCGCCCGCGACCCGAAGCCCGAACGGATCCAGGGCGCCTGGGTGTCCGAGGAAGAGGTCCACAAGGTCGTCGAGTGGGTCAGGCAGCAACGGGAGGCCCGGTACGAGGACGCGGTTCTGCAGCACACCGAGGAGACGGCCACCGCCTCCGGTGCACGGGATTCGGACGATGTGGACGCCGCCATCGTGCGCGAGGCGATCGAATTGGTGGTGCGGTCCCAATTGGGCTCCACTTCGATGCTGCAGCGCAAACTGCGGATCGGCTTCGCCAGGGCCGGCAGGGTGATGGACACGCTCGAACTGCGAGGCATCGTGGGACCCTCCGAGGG
>CBDUUY010000145.1:0-5926 GCA_965370535.1 uncultured bacterium | reverse complement strand
CGTCCGCACTCGATCCGAAGGAACTCCTTGACCCGCCCTGCAATTCTCGCCGCGCCACCCACACCGTCTCGGTGAGCGCGGTTGCGGCGCAATGCCCCTGCAGCACAACACGGAACGGGTAGTCGGTGATCGAGCAACCGTGGATTGAGGCTCAGGGAGGGGAACAGATCAGAGCATCCCCATATGCGAACCAGTGGTATGTCGGTCGGACGGTGACCCGACCCACTCAGAAGAGGGTCCTCGAGATCCGCACCACTGCCGGCCCGAGCAGCACGACGAACATGGCAGGGAAGATGCACAGCACCAGGGGGAACACGATCTTGACCGGCATCTTCAGGGCACGTTCCTCTGCCGACTGCCGTCGCCGGACACGGAGTTGAGAGGCCTGCACCCGCAGCACCCGCGCCACGGGCAGCCCGTACTCGTCGGCCTGCCGGATCGCCAACACGAAGCCGCGGAGTTCGGCTGCGTCGGTTCTACCCACCAGATTGGCAAGTGCCTCCTTGCGGGGGATCCCGACGGCGATCTCGTTGAGGGTCCGCTGCAGTTCCTCGGCCAACGGCCCCGTTCCCCGCTCACCGACCCGTTGCAGCGCCGCATCAAAACCGAGACCCGACTCCACACTGATCGTCATCTGATCGAGGACGTCCGGCAGTGCTCGACGGATCAGCGTCTGGCGCTCGCGGGCCCGGCCCCACAGGATCAGGTCCGGCAGCAGATAACCCCCGGCCACACCAGCCACGGCGTAAGTCACCATCGCAGAGAAGCCGCTCCTGCCTCCGTACCAGAACCCTGCAAACCCTCCTGCCATGGCAATGGACAACTTGGCGGCGAGAACCCGATCGAGGGTCCAGCGAGTTCGGGCACCGGCCAGGCGAACCTTGCGCTCGAGAGATCGCACCCGGCCTGCGGGAGTGAGGCGGCGGGCACGATGAGCTATCCAGCCGATGGCGGGGCGTACCACCCGGTCGATCGCCCCATCGCTCAACCGCTTCTGCCTGGCGTCGGTGCTGGGGGCCTCCGTCTTCCCGATGCGGCGCGTTCTCGTCAGAATCCAGACGAGACCCACGGCCCCGGCCACGGTGGCTCCGGCCCCGCCGAAAACGACCGGGGGCACGTCGAACATCAGAACACCACCTTCACGATGCGCCGTATCCACAAGGCTCCGACGCCGATCATCACCAGCGCACCTCCGATCATGATCCGGCCGATCGTCGTACCCGTCAGTTCCGCCAGGTAATCGGGGCTGACCATGCTCATCGCCAATGCAAGTGCGAAGGGCATCAGCACCAGGATCACCGCCGACATACGGCCCTCCGCCGACAGGGCCTTCACCTGACGACGGATCTGATCACGATCCCGGATGGTCTCGGAAACGTTGTCGAGCACCTCGGCGAGGTCTCCGCCCACCTCGTACTGGATGTCGATCGCCTCGACCACCCATCTGAGGTCTTCGTTGTCCATGCGGTCGGCCATCGATCGCAGCGACTCCTCAACGGTGCGGCCGAGTTGATTCTCCACGGCCACCCGAGAGAACTCCTTGCAGGTCGGCGCCGAAGCCTCCTCGGCCACCGTCGCCACAGCCTGCATCAATCCGTAGCCGGCCCGCAGACTCCCCGAGATCATCTGCAGCACGCCTTCGAACTGATTGGCAAACGCTGCCCGGCGTCGGCCCATGAGCACCCGGAGGACCACCCTTGGCAGCACCATGGCTGCGACGCCGATCATCAGTGCAGCGGCCGGGCCGAACACCACGAGAAATCCGGCGACCGCGGCGATGCCGAGGGATGCCGACAGGATCACGAACTCACCGGGCCGCAGTGCGATTCCTGCCCGATCGAGATCCCGTTCGAGCCTGCCCTGATCCCTCGTCCTGAGAACACGATCAGTCACCTCTTCGGCCCGATGGGCGAGCGAGGAGATGAGACTGCCATCGCGTTGCTCCTTCCTCATCTTCCGCCGCTCTCGGAAGGAGAAGGGCGGGCGCTCACGTCCCAGAAGCAGGCCCATCACAGCAATCGCACCCACGAACACCGCCGCCACCCCGGCGGGCATGGTCCACGGTTGCTGAAGCAGTGACGGGGGCGCTGCGAAGGCAGGTGTGGAGACGATCGGGGCAACCGGCGCCACGGTTGGACCGGGATCGGGGTCGGGCAGGGTCACGGACTCGGCCGGAGCAGGGAGTTCGAGCGTGATACGAGCCTCCGAGGTGACCTCCCCATAGGCCAGCACAACGGCCAGATCGGTAGCACCGGTCTCCCTGGTCAGATAGACGAGTCGGTATCTCCCCGTCAGGTCATCCGCGATCCCCACGAATGCATCCATCAGCGAAAAGGCTTCGACGACCTCAACCACCGACCCGCCCCCTGCTGCGGCCACAGCCGCCAGCGCCGCCAGGTCACTCTCCTCCGTCTGGAGTGCGACCACGAAGGTTTCGGCTCCCGACGTCTCCCGCAGTGCATTGACGGCATCACCGAGGGTCGCAGCGCTGACGGTGTCTCCACCATCGGACAGCACCACGATGGCTGCCCGCGGCCCGTCTGCCGGAAGCGAAGCGGCTCCGGCGATCACGGCATCGTAGAGAGCGGTCTCGCCACCGGATTCCAGGCTCTCCAGAGCAGCGGCAGCGGCGGCGCGGTCGTTGTCGAGCGGGTGCCGTATCTCGGCCTGGCCGCCTGAGGACACCACCGCCACGCGCACCCCGTCGGGGAGCCGGTCCAGGAACCCGAGGGCGGCCTGCCTGGCATCGGCAAGCGGTTCACCGGCCATGCTCCCGGAGGTGTCCATGACCAGCACGACGTCCAGCGGTTCCTCGCTGAAGGTCCACACGCCGGCAGCCATCGCGTATCCGTTCTCGATCAAGGTGAACGAATCGGAGGGCACCTCGACACCCGAAAGGGAGTCGGGCACCGACACGGTGATAGCTATCTGCGGGTGTTCGGTGACGTCGACCTCGATGATCTCCAACCCGTAATCGGCAGATGCGGGCACCGCCATCATTACGGCGATCAGAACCCCCAGGACCACTGCCGCTCTCATGCCGCCTTGCCTCCCTCCTTGGCTACCGAGAACAGGTCCGGCGGCAGCGAGCACCCGACGGCGGTGAGGTGATCGGCGAACTTGGGCCGGATCCCGGTGGGGGCAACGGCACCGATCACCCGGCCCTGGTCGTCCACGCCGGCCTGCCGGAAGGTGAAGATGTCCTGCATCGTGACCACCTCGCCCTCCATGCCGACGACCTCAGACACCTTGGTGACCCGCCGGCTTCCGTCACTCAAGCGACTCAGGTGGATGATCAGGCTGAGAGCGGAGGACACGTAATCGCGGATCGCGGCAATAGGAATCCCCATGCCTGCCAGAAGCACCATTGTCTCCATTCGGCTGAGGGCGTCACGCGGCGAGTTGGCATGAAGCGTTGACAGGGATCCATCGTGGCCGGTGTTCATCGCCTGCAGCATGTCGAGCGCCTCGGCGCCGCGCACCTCTCCCACCACGATCCTGTCGGGCCGCATCCGGAGGGCGTTGCGAACCAGGTCGCGGATGGTCACCTCGCCCTTGCCCTCCACATTGGGCGGGCGGGCTTCGAGCCTGACGACGTGCGCCTTGTTCAACTGCAACTCGACGGCGTCCTCGATGGTCACGATGCGCTGTTCGGTCGGGATGAACGAGGACACCACGTTGAGCAGCGTCGTCTTCCCGGTGCCGGTGCCCCCGCTGATGAGGATGTTGAGCCGTCCTTCGACGCAGAGCTTCAGGAAGTCTGCGATCTCCGGTGTGAGAGTGCCGAACTCGATCAGATCGGAGGCCTGAAATGGGTCCCTGGCAAACTTGCGGATGGTGAGGGCCGGCCCATCGACGGCAAGCGGCGGGACGACCGCATTGACCCTCGATCCGTCGGGAAGGCGGGCATCGACCATGGGGGAGGACTCGTCGATCCGGCGACCGACCCGGGAGACTATCCGGTCGATCACGTGGCGCAGGTGCCCTTCGGATCGAAAGGCCGACTCGGTGCACACGATTCGCCCATCACGCTCCACATAGATGGGTTCGGTGGAGTTGACCATCACCTCGGTGATGGAGTCGTCGGCCAGGAACCGCTGGATCGGCCCGTAGCCGAGGATGTCCTCGCTGATCTCGTTTGCCAGGCGCTCCCGCTCCGATGCCGACAGTGGAGCATCGCTCTCCGCCATCAGCCGATCGAGTTCCGCCACCACCTTCTTCCGCAGATCCTCTTCGCCGTCACCGGAGTCGAACCCCTGCTCATCCAGTTGCTCGAACAGCGCATTGCGGGCCTGCTCCTTGTACGCGGCCAACGGGTCCAGGCTCGGGCGCTCGCCGGCCGACCGGCCATTCGGAGCCGACCTGTCATCGGCGGCAACGGGGTCGATGGCCTTCAACCGATCACCGAGTCGCATCATGCGGTCCTTTCGACAACCGGGTGGTTTCCAGTCGGAACGTCCTCGACGAGTCTCTGGACGAGTTGTTCCACCTTCTTCGCCATCGACGACTTGGGATTGCTGAGACCGATCGGGACACCCCTGCTGAGAGAGATCGCCACGTCCCGGGAAGTGGGGATCTCGATATCCATCCTGAGGCCGACACTGCTGAGCACGTCGGAGATCCGTATCCCGATCCGGGCGTCGGCCCGGTTCAACACGAAGTGGCGCACCAGGTTCGTCATCTGAAGGCGATCGAGAGAGGCGACCACCTTGGCGAGGTGGCGGATGCTCGGCACGTCGGCGTCGGCTATCAGAACGGCATCAGTGGATACGTCGAGAGCGGCGAGCGTGTGTTCGGTCAGTCCTGCCCCGGTGTCTACGACGACAAAATCAAACTCTGCCGCGAGATGGGAGAGGACCTGGGATGCAGACTCGGGGTGGACGTCCTCTCCCCCGGCGGGATCCTCAGGAGCACACAGGGCGTAGAGCCCTGCCTCGTGATAGCTCAGGAACACCTTGAGGGCCGTGGCATCTACCCGCCCGGACATCGCCGCATCGCTGATGCTGTGCCGTGGAGTCAGCGAGAAGGCGTAGGCGATGTCGCCGAACTGGAGATCCAGATCGACGACCACCACACGGCGGGGCGCCACCTGGGCCAGACCGACCGCCAGGTTGGAGGCCAGCACCGTCTTCCCGGCTCCGCCCTTGGGAGAAGCGACGGTGATCACCCGTCCGGATTCTCGACCCGAAGGGGCGGCACTCTCGACCGGGGCAGGCTCGGCACGGCGATCACCGGCATCAATGGCCTTGCGAAGAGCAGCCCGCAACGTCTGCGCATCGGCATCCGGGGAAACGACCGCTCGCACGCCTGCGGCGAGAGCAGACTCGATCGTCTTGGTCCGCTGCTCGGCGACCACCACCAAGGCGATACCCCGCCCCGTCTGATCGAGTTGCATGGCAAGCCGCAGAGCCTCCGGTTCACCGATGCCACTGCCGAGCACCACTACTGCAGGGTCGTAGGTCAGCAGCCCTGAGACCGTCCCGGATCTCGTCAACGCATCAGACCAGCGCCGGAGACGCGGCTTGGCCTCATCATCGGCAATGGCGACGAGCCTTTCTTCGAAGTCGGAGGCGCACCCGACGAGAACGATGGGCCTCATCGGTAGATCGATCCTCTCGTCTGGATCGACGAGTCGTCGACGCTGATGTCCTCGTCATCGGCGGCCAGCCACAGGAACCCGTGTTCGGCCGTGAAGACGATCCTCTCGGCATCGGCCGGAGTGACTGCCATCGTGATGAGCAGGTTGCCGGTCGGTGCCAGGTCTGGGGCGTCGGCGGTGCTGCCTTCGGCCGGTGTCGGGGGCAGTTGTTCGACCTGGACGTTGGTGACCACGATGCCGTGCAGGATCAGATGAGTCGAGTTGGGGGTGCGCAGGCCGGCGGACTCGTCATCACCGGTGCTTCCCACGTAGATCGGGGATCCTTCG
>CBDUUY010000144.1:0-5947 GCA_965370535.1 uncultured bacterium | reverse complement strand
GACGACCGCTCCGGTCTCCTCCATGGGTTCCCGCTCCTGCTCGACGCGCACGACACCGATCACCGGCATCCCGGCGGCTATCGCCGCCCGGCACCCGTTGGCAGAGTCCTCAACGGCGACACACTCCGATGGCTCCGCCCCGAGCAACTCAGCCGTCGCCAGGTAGACATCGGGAGCCGGTTTGGACCGCTCCACCTGGTCACCGGCGACGATTGCAGCGAACCAATCGGTCAGGCGGGAGCGCTCCAGGGCCAACTCGACTCGTGACCGCTTGCTGGAGGTGGCCACACCCTGAGGGATCCCGCGGCCGCCCAGTGCCTCGATCGTCTCCAGGGCATCGGGAAACGGCGGGAGGAACGCACCAAATGAAACCCCGATGGCCTCCATCAACAGCGGCCACAGATCATCGGGGTCGGGGATCGGATCGGCCGAAGGGAACGATGCCAGCCGTGCATAGGTATCGGGGTATCCCAGACCCAGACATCCCTCGACGTCGGACGCCGTCACCCCACTGCCGAAACGGCCCAGCACCGTCACCCACGAGGCAACCGAGTGCGGCTCCGAGTCCACCAGGACCCCGTCGCAATCCCAGATGACGGCCCTCAACCCGACGCCTTCCGGCGGATCAGGTCGCCGACTTTGCGGGGGTCGGCCTTGCCGCCTGTGGATTTCATCACCGCTCCGACGAAGAAGCCGATCAGTCTCTGATCCCCGTCCCGTAGTCGTGCCAGTTCATCGGGGTGCTCCTCCAGCGCAGCATCCACCGCGGCTTCCAGTGCCCCTTCATCGCCCATCTGCATCAGGTCTCGCGCTTCGGCCACCTGCCGGGGGCCGCCCTCACCGTCGAACACTCCGGCCAGCACCCTCTTGGCTGCGGTGGAAGACAACTCCCCGCCTTCGATCATGCCCTGCAACTCGGCCAGGACCGCCCCGGTCAGCGGGGTGTCGGCAGGGTCCGCTCCGGTGCGCCGCAGATGAGCCACCACCTCGCCGGTCAGCCAGTTGGCCGCTCCCCTGGGGTCCGCTCCCGCGGCGACGGCATCCTCAAAGATCCCGGAGAGGCCGCCGCCGGCCAGCAGACGGGCGGCCTCCCGGTCGAGACCGAGGTCCCGGTAGCGGGCCCTTCTCTGGCCGGGGAGTTCGGGCAGCGTGGCCCGGATCTTCTCCCGCCGCTCGTCATCGACCTCCAGAGGCACCAGATCCGGCTCGGCGAAGTAGCGGTAGTCGGAGGCCTGCTCCTTGCTGCGGCCGGGTTGGGTGACGCCTGCCTCCTCATCCCAGTGACGGGTCTCCTGGGCGATCACCTCGCCTGCCCCTGCCAGGGCCTCCTGGCGTTCGATCTCGTACACCAACGCCCGCTGCAGCGACCGCAGCGAGTTCATGTTCTTGACCTCGACCTTTACGCCCAGGCCGGATGATCCCTCGGGCCGGATCGAGACATTGGCGTCGAAACGCAGGCTGCCCTCCTCCAACTTGGCATCGGAGACCCCCAGTGCCAGCACGATGGCCCGCAACTCGGCCCCATACGCCCTCGCCTGCTCGGGCGTGCGCATGTCGGGTTCGGTCACCACCTCCATCAGAGGGATGCCGCTGCGGTTGAAGTCGATAAGTGCGGCCTCGGCGGCATGGATCCGCCCGGATTCACCCAGATGAGTGCTCTTGCCGGTGTCCTCCTCTAGATGCACCCTGGTGATCCCGACGGTGGCGGTCTCCTCCCCCACCTCGATGTCGATCGATCCGTCGAGGCACAACGGCAGATCGAACTGGGAGATCTGGTAGTTCTTCGGCAGATCGGCGTAGAAGTAGTTCTTGCGGGCGAACTCGCTGCCTCCGGCGATCCGGCAGCCCAGCGCCAGGCCGACGGCGACGGTCATCTCGATCGCCCGTTCGTTGGGCACGGGGAGCGCCCCCGGCAACCCCAGGCAGACCGGGCACACATTGGTGTTGGGCTCCGAAGCGAAGTCCACCGGGCAGCCACAGAACATCTTGGAGTCGGTCCGCAGCTCGACATGGGTCTCGACCCCGATGACCGCCTCGAAACTCATATCGCCCCCTCCGAGGTGGCCAGGGCCGGGCGGGAATCAAACCCCACCAGGCCTTCGACGGCGGCGGCGACCCGGAACATGGCGGCCTCCCCCAGGGCCGGGGCGAGGATCTGGAACCCGATGGGAAGTCCGTGATCGTCGAGGCCCACCGGCACCGAGATCGCAGGGTCGCCTGCCAGGTTGGTGGGCACGGTGGCGACATCCACGAGGTACATCGTCAGCGGGTCGTCCACCTTCTCCCCCACCAGGAAGGCTGTGGTGGGACTGGTCGGGCTCACCAGCACGCCTACCTCGGAATAGGCCCGCTGGAAGTCGCGTATCACCAGGGTCCTGACCTTCTGGGCCTGTCCGTAGAAGGCGTCGTAGTAGCCCGCCGACAGGGCGTATGTGCCCAGCAGGATGCGGCGGGTGACCTCAGGGCCAAACCCGTCCCTGCGGGTGGCCGCCATCATCTGCTCGACCGTGTCCCCGGCCAGGCGAGGGCCGTACCGCACGCCGTCGAAGCGGGCCAGGTTGGCCGAGCACTCCGCCGGTGCGATGAGGTAGTAGGCGTTGAGAGCCTCCGCACAAGCAGGCAGCGACATCGGCTTCACCACCGCACCGGCCTCCCGCAACGTATCGACCGTGCTCTCGAACGCTTCGAGCACCCCCGGGTCGTTGCCGTCGCCGGACAACTCGGTGAGCACGCCGATCCGCACGCCGTCCACCCCGTCGTGCAGTTCGGTTCGCACCCCCGGCACATCCCCCCGATAGGAGGTGGCATCGGAGGGGTCGTGGCCTGCGATGGCCTCGAAAACCGTGACGGCATCGTCGACCGTCCTGGTCAGCGGACCTATCTGATCGAGCGACGATGCAAAGGCGATCAACCCGTACCGGCTCACCAGGCCGTAGGTGGGCTTCATCCCCACCAGGCCGCTCAGCGAGGCGGGTTGCCTGATCGACCCGCCGGTGTCCGAGCCCAATGCGGCCAGGGCAGAACCGACGGCCACAGCCGCCGCCGACCCCCCGCTGCTGCCGCCCGGCACCCGTTCGGGGTCCCATGGGTTGCGGGTCGGGCCGTATGCGGAATTCTCCGTAGACGACCCCATGGCGAACTCGTCCAGGTTGGTCTTGCCGACCAGCACCGCTCCCCCTGCCCTGAGCCGTTCCACCACGGTGGCGTCGTATGGCGGCACCCACCCGGCCAGGATGCGGGACCCGGCGGTGGTCTCGACCCCCCTGGTGACCATGTTGTCTTTCAGCGCCATGGGGATGCCCTGCAGCGGACCGAGGTCTTCGCCCCTGGCAAACCTCCCATCGGCGGCTTCCGCTGCGGCGACGGCACCTTCGGCGTCGACGGTCAGGTAGGCGTGCAGATTGGCCTCCGTCATCGACAGCCTGCGCCGGACCCCGGCCAGCAGGTCGACGGCCGTCAGGTCGCCGCTGCGGAGGCGGAGGCCCGCCTCGGCGATCGTCAGGTCGGCCGGGTCGCTCATCCCTCCTCCAGGAATGGAGGAACCCTGAAGAATGGGCCATCCCTGTCGGGCGCCTGGGACAGCACCTCTTCGCGATCGAGGGTCTCTTCCACTTCGTCGTCGCGGAAGGCGTTCACCATCGTCAGGGGATGGGAGGTGGGGGGCACACCCTCGGTGGGGAGAGCCTGGACCCTGGCGGCGTATTCGAGGATCGCCTCCAACTGCCCGCCGTAGTGCTGCAACTCCTCGTCGGAAAGCCCCAGGCGGGAGAGGCGCGCCACATAGGCGATGTCGATGTCGATGGGCACGGCGGGAATGGTACACCCGGGCCAACCGGGTTCCCGTGAGATGTGCCCCGTCAGCCGGTCAGGAAAGCCTGCAGGGAGTCGAAGGCGATCTGCAGGCTCGCCGCCTCCACGGATTCGGTCGCCTGATGTGCCTCAGCGGTCTCCCCCGGCCCGTAGTTGACGGCCGGGATGCCCCTGGCCGACAGGCGGGCCACGTCGGTCCACGCCTGTTTGCCCTTGCGGACGGCGCCGCTGACAGCGGCCAGGCGATCGAGATGGGGATTGTCCTCGGGGATCGGCGCCGGGGGTGCCCTGTCAACGATCACCACCTCGTCGGCGGCGGCGGTGACCTCCCGTAGACGGATCTCGGCCTCGCCGAGAGTGCGATCCGGTGGGAACCGGTAGTTGAGGTTCAGGTCGAATCGGGGAGGGATCACGTTGCGGGCCAGTCCCCCCTGGGCCATCGTCACGTTGAACGTCTCCAGGAACTCCAACCCGGCCACATCCACCCGCTCCGGGGTCCGGTCCCCCATCTCGACCAGCCATGGCCCCGCCTTGCTGATCGCGTTCTCACCCAGCCAGGGGCGGGCACTGTGGGCCGCCCTGCCCAGGAAACCGACGGTGGCGTTCAGTGCCCCCTGGCAACCCAGTTCCAACTGGAGATCGGTCGGTTCCAGCACCACGGCAAAGGCGGCGTCGGCGAGCCAGGGAACCGTATCGAGCACGTCCTCGAGGCCGTTGTCGTCGGCGGGGCCTTCCTCTTTGTCGTAGAAGACCCCTATCACGTCGTACGGCCCGGCGGCGACCGCGTCGTCCTCCAGCAGTCCCAGCATGACGGCCAGTCCCGACTTCATGTCGGAGGCTCCCAGGCCGTGGACCCGGCCACCCTGCAACCGGCCCACCTGGTTGCCCTGGGCGGGCACGGTGTCCAGGTGCCCGTAGAGGGTGATCTGCGGCTTGCCGTCGGGGCGGCCGATGACCAGAGCGTTGCCGATACGTTGGATGCCGTCGACACCCCAGCGGGGCGACAGCCTGCGAGCCAACAGCGTGCAGAGTTTCTCTTCCTCTCCCGTCACCGAAGGAACATCGATCAGCCAGATCAGGTCGTCGATGAGCGAGCTCACACCGGCACCTCGAAGGTGCGGAGGGCATCGTTGAGCGAGGTCTTCTCATCCGTCGATTCGGAGCGGTGCCCGATGATCAGGGCGGCGGGTATCTGGTAGGTGCCCGCCGGGAACTCCCTGGGCCGGGTGCCTGGGATCACCACCGACCTGGCAGGGATCCTGCCTTTGAACTCCACCGGTTCGTCGCCGGTCACATCGATGATCTTGGTGGATGACGTCAGCACTGTGTTGGCCCCCAGCACCGCCCCCTCTTCGACGACAACTCCTTCGACCAGGATGCAGCGGCTGCCGATGAATGCCCCGTCCTCGACGATCACCGGGGCGGCCGCCGGCGGTTCCAGGACCCCGCCGATGCCAACCCCTCCCGAGATGTGCACGTCGTGGCCGATCTGGGCGCACGAACCCACAGTGGCCCAGGTGTCCACCATGGTGCCCGAACCGACGTAGGCGCCAATGTTGACGTAGCCGGGCATCACCACCACACCCGGTTCGCAGAACGCCCCGTACCGCACCGTGCCCGGCGGCACCACCCGGATGCCCTGGCCCGCCAGGTCACGTTTGGTGGGGATCTTGTCGTGATACTCGAAGGGCCCTGCGGTCATCGTGTCGAGGCCCCGCAGGCGGAAGTAGAGCAGAATCGCCCGCTTGACGGTCTGATCGACCACCCAATCGCCGTGCTTCTTGGCGGCGACCCTCACCTCGCCCCGGTCGAGGGCGGCGATGGCCTCCTCGACGGACTCGGCCGCCCCCGCCAGCAGATCCAGGTCGTCGTACGCCCGGTCGATCAGATCTCGGTCAAACACGCCCTGAGGACCTCCGCTGCATCGCTGCATTCTTCCAGAGCCGGCACCAGCGCAAACCGCAGGAAACCCTCTCCTCCTGCGCCGAACGCCGACCCCGGTGAAACCACGACCCCCTCCTGGAGCAGTCGTTTGGCGGCCGCCATCTCATCGCCCCGGATGTCCACCCACCGGTACAGGCCGGCGTGGGCAGCGACCACCACGTAGCCGTGCTCCGCGAAGGGCGCCCCCCGCACC